>JBAUXQ010000112.1:0-1519 GCA_049584355.1 Roseiarcus sp.
CGGCAAGGTAGCTGGTGATGACCCATTCGGCGTCATCGGCGGCAGCCGACAGGCCACCTGCGATGTAGCGCAGCGCGACCAGCACGATGGTGGTGTCGAGCACCTCCATGAACGCCGGCGCCACGACGATCGCGGCGACCAGCCACGGGCTCCGCGCAACCTTGGGTCTCGCGGGCGAAAGCGCCGCGGCTGTCACTTCTTCGCGCCCGGCGGATTTGCAGTCGGTTCAGGCGCAGAGGTCTGCAGGAGCTTTCCCGCATCGGGTCCGGTGGGCGGCTCTTTGAAGAGGACGTAGGGCACGACCGACGTGCCGACAAACAGCGGGTACTTGTCCGGATCGTAGTTCTCGAGGTCGATGCGAACCGGCAGTCGCTGCACCACCTTGATGAAGTTGCCGGTGGCGTTCTCCGCCGGCAGCAGCGCCAAAGTCGATCCGGTACCCTCGGTAAAGCCGGAAATGCGCCCCTTGAACACGTGGCGGTCGCCATACATGTCGACATGGAGATCGACCGGCTGGCCAATGCGCAAATCGTCGAGCTGCGTCTCCTTGAAATTGGCGTCAACCCAGATTTCCCTGAGCGAGCGGATCGCCATGAGGCTCTGGCCAACCTGGATGTTGTCGCCCGGATTGACGTTTCGACGCGTGATGACGCCGTCGATCTCGGCGAGGACGTCGCAGTAGCTGAGATCGAGCTCGGCCTGGTCGAGATCGCGCTTGGCGACCTCTAGGTTGGCCTCGGCCTGCTTGACGTCCGGCGCGTCGGCCGCCAGCCGATCGAAAGTGCTATTGACGTCGCCCTCTTTTACGAAGGCCTCGACCATGGCGCGGGGCCCCTCGTCGAACGAATGGGTGACGCCGAGTTGAGCCGCACTCTGAATCATGGCCGCCTGCGCCTGGAGCACCGACGAAAAGGTCTGATCGATATCGGGCGGAACCCGGCCGAGATCTGCTTCGTCGGACGCCGGCGCCAATCCCAATGACGCGCGGATTTGACGGACGTCGGCCAGCGACGCGACAACGTCCGCGCGGGCCGCCAATAACTCCGCCTGCCGCCGGTCGTACACCTCTCGGGGGACGTCGTTCGTCACCACCAGTTTGGCGGCCCGGTCGAAGTCAAGCTGAGCGAGCACAAGCGCGGCTTTGCTCTTGTCGACGCCGGCGACCTTGGCGCGCAGCAGGGCGACCTGGTCGTCGACGGCCTCCATGGCGTGCTCCAGCGCCCGCCGCCGGCTCATGGCCTCCGCTTCGATGCCACGCACTTTGGACTTGGCCACTTGCAAGTCCGCCGTCGCCGTATCGACAGCCGCCTGTTTGATCGCGACTGCGATCTGAAACGGCTCCTTGTCGAGTTCGACCAGCAGGTCTCCCTTATGCACCCGGTAGTTGTCGTCGACGAGGACGCGCGCCACCTGGCCCCGGACGCGGGCGGCGACGAATGTCACGTGACTGTTCACATAGGCGTCGTCGGTCGAAACCGTGTTGAGCGTCGTTTGGACCCAGGGAATGCCGAACCAAAGG
>JBAUXQ010000113.1:0-2532 GCA_049584355.1 Roseiarcus sp.
GTGGCGCCGACAGCGACCCATCCGGGCTCGGCGTTCATCGTCACCGCCAAGGGCATGCAGTTTCTTGGCGTGCGTGGCGCGGGGTTGAACGAAGCATAGACCACGACGCGCCGGGACGTTTTGGCGGGACCAGCTTAGCGACGGCCGGAGAAGCCATGCGGGCGATGAGAATTGTCCCCCGGATAAGGCAACACCTTAGCGGCCTTAACAGCGCCCTGAGGGCTCCGCCGTTAAGGCTGCAGGCGGGAGTCAAAAAACGCGAGGACGCGAATGAGAGCGTCCGCTCGCGCTTCCTCGTCGACACCATAGTGGGCGACCTTCCCGGACGGGGAAGTTATCGTGTGCAGTTTGTCGTCCGGCCAATCAAAGTCATGAACGGCGCCGTCGTAGACCTTGATCTCCATTGGCGCGCCGGCCGCGCGGGCGGCCTCCACTCTCTCGATGCATGGCGCGGGCTGGATCGAATCATCCCGCGCGCCAATTTCCAGCAAGAACGGGATGTCCGGCCTCCAATCCGTCGAAAGCCGCGAACACCACGCGGGGTAAAAGGCGACGGCGGCGCGAAAATCGCCCTTCGGCAAATCGGCTGGACGAGCGCTGCTGTTGGGCGAGATGGCGAAAATCACAGTTCCGCCGCCATGCGACCAGCCCATCACTCCAATTCGATCCGCGATCACGAAAGACTGGGCCTGCAAGTACCGAAGGGCGCCATAGGCGTCATAGGACCGTTCCGCCCAAGCCCTAACCCGCCCTTCGCAATCTGTGGTCACGTCGCGAGGACCGAAACTGTCGGGAAACAGCACGATGTAGCCGTGGGTTGTCAGAAGCTGCGCCCACGCCGCCTCGCGCGCGACGAGCGCGCCGTCCCTGAAGAGGCCGCCGCAGCCATGCAGCGCCACGATCGCCGGGAATGGACCAGGTCCATCGGGCTTCATCAAGAGCGCGCGCAACATGGTGGGCTTCGCGCCAGTCACTGGACCGTCGAGCGAGGGAAAGGACACGGTCTCCTCGGCGACAGCGGGGCTCGATGCGACTAGCAGCGCGCCCAGCATCGCCATCAAGGGCCAGTCCGTCGTGGCTAGGGCCGGCGGCACTCGGAAAAACCGACATCCTGAAAATATCTTGCCAAAAGCAGAAATGGCTGTTATGAATCGCCTCTCTGAGCCGGGCGCGGAAAGGGGAGCAAGGAATCGATGGTCGAAGGCAGCGCGAGCCCCGCCGAGAAACTGGATTTGACTTAAGCAATTGATATATCTCAACATTGCATTTTGATTTTGTTGCGAATTCCTTGGATTTCGTTTCATCTGGCTTTGATTTTGTTGCGGCTGATTTGGCTTTTGTTGTGGTCAGCTTTGATTTTATTGTGGCGGGACCAGCGTTTCACGTGAAACGCCAGCCGAGCTGCCCCTACCCCTTCGGGAATTCGAGCCCCATGGCCCGGTAGCGTTCCGGGTCGTCGAGCCAGTTCTCGCGCACCTTGACGAACAGGAAGAGGTGCACGGTTGAGCCATGCGCCGCGGCGATGTCCTTGCGCGCGGCCGTGCCGATCGCCTTGATCGTCCGCCCGCCCTCGCCGAGCACGATCTTGCGATGGCTTTCGCGGGTGACGAAGATCGTCTGCTCGATACGCGCCGTACCGTCGGGCAGGTCCTTCCAGCTCTCGGTCTCGACGGTCGCCTGATAGGGCAATTCGTCGTGCAGGCGCTCGATCAGCTTCTCGCGCGTGATCTCCGCCGCCAGCGAACGGATCGGCGCCTCCGCGATCTGGTCCTCGGGATAAAGCCAGGGTCCGGGCGGAACGAGCTCAATCAGGCGCTCCGTCAGCCGCACGATCCCGTCGCCGGTCGCGGCGCTGATCATGAACGTATCATCGAAGGTCGTCGCGGCGTTGAGCCTGGCCGAGAGTTCGAGCAGCTTCGGCCGCTGGACGAGGTCGATCTTGTTGAGGACGGCGAGCTTCGGCTTGCCGCGCTCGCCGAGCCCGGCCAGGATCGCCTGGGTTTCCTCGGTCAGACTCGCTTGGCCCGCCTCCTTCCGGGCGTCGATCATCAGCGCCACCACGTCGGCGTCCGCTGCCGCGCTCCAGGCAGAGGCGACCATCGCCCGGTCGAGGCGGCGCTTGGGCGCGAACAGGCCAGGCGTGTCGACGAACACGATCTGCGCCTCGCCCCTGGTCATCACGCCGCGCACGACCGAGCGCGTCGTCTGGGCCTTGCGGGTGACGATCGAGACCTTTTCGCCGACGAGCGCATTGATGAGCGTCGATTTTCCGGCGTTAGGCGCGCCGATGAGGGCGACGAACCCGCAGCGCGTCGCGCTCAACTTCCGCCCCGGCGGTCGAGAAAGGCCTGCGCCGCCGCCTGTTCCGCGGCCCGCTTCGAGCTCGCTGCGCCAAGCTCGGGCTCAAAGCCTTCGAGCACCAGGCGCATCACGAAATGGGGGGCGTGCGCCGGACCGCTGCGCTCGACCTCCTCGTAGCGGGGCGCGGCCAGCGCGCGCGACTGCGCCCATTCCTGCACCGCGGTCTTCGCG
>JBAUXQ010000114.1:0-6436 GCA_049584355.1 Roseiarcus sp.
GACCCGGTGTCCGGGCTTGTCGTCGATCACCCGCCGCACTTCCTCGAGCGCGACCGAGAAGTTGCGGGTCACTCCGGTCACAATCGCGTCGGCGTCCCCGCGGGCGACCATGGCGGCGCCGAAGTAGTTGCGATCCTGGTTGATCATCCGCTGGCAGTCGCGCAGCAGGTATCCCTTCCTCTGCAGCCGCTCGTAGAGGAATTGGGCATAGATCGCGTTGCGGTGCGACAGGCGGGCGTTGTGAATCTCGATGCCCTTGTCGGAGAGATCGAGACCCGACGCCTTCGCTGCCAACCGCACCCGCTCTTCGCGGCCGACCAGAATGGCGGCTCCGAGACCCTGGTTGACGAACGAATAAGCGGCGCGGATGACCTGCTCCTCCTCGCCCTCGGCGAAGACGACGCGCTTCGGGGTTCGACGGACGCGCTCGATGATCCGCTGCATCGCGCCGGCGATCGGGTCGCGGCGGGCGGACAATTGCGCCTTGTAGGCGGTGAGGTCGACGATCGGGCGCCGCGCCACTCCAGAAGCCATCGCCGCTTTGGCGACCGCGATCGGCACGACATGAATGAGGCGAGGATCGAACGGGACCGGAATGATGTAGTCGCGGCCAAAGCGCGGCCTCGCGCCGCGATAGGCGTTCGCCACCTCGTCGGGAACGTCCTCGCGCGCGAGATCGGCGAGCGCGTGCGCGGCCGCGATCTTCATCTCCATGTTGATCGTTTTGGCGCGCACGTCGAGCGCGCCGCGGAAGATATAGGGAAATCCGAGAACGTTGTTGACCTGGTTGGGATAGTCGGAGCGGCCCGTCGCGATGATCACATCGTCGCGCGCCTTCTGCGCGTCTTCCGGTGTGATTTCCGGGTCGGGGTTCGCCATCGCGAAAATGATCGGATCGGGCGCCATGGCCTTCACCATATCCGCCGTCAGCGCCCCCTTGGCCGAAAGGCCGAAGAAGATATCCGCTCCGGCCATCGCTTCCGCGAGCGTCCGCAAGGGCGTCTCAATCGCGTGGGCGGATTTCCATTGATTCATGCCTTCCTGCCGGCCGCGATAGACGACGCCCTTGGTGTCGCACAATATGACGTTCGAGGGCTCGAACCCGATCGACTTGATGAGATCGAGACAGGCGATGCCGGCCGCTCCGGCGCCGTTGCAGACCAGGCGCGTGGTCTTGATGTCGCGTCCGGTCAGATGGATGGCGTTGATCATGCCCGCGGCGGCGATGATCGCGGTCCCGTGCTGATCGTCGTGAAAGACGGGAATGTCCATCATCTCGCGCAGGCGCTCCTCGATGTAGAAGCACTCCGGCGCCTTGATGTCCTCGAGATTGATGCCCCCGAACGACGGCCCAAGGTATTTCACGGCATTGACGAATTCGTCCGGATCCTCGGTCCCGACTTCAAGGTCGATCGAATCGACGTCGGCAAAGCGCTTGAACAGCACCGCCTTGCCTTCCATCACCGGCTTGGCCGCCAGCGCTCCAAGGTTGCCGAGGCCCAGAATCGCCGTGCCGTTGGTGATGACCGCGACCATGTTGCCGCGCACGGTGTAGTCATAAACGGTCGAAGGATCGGCGGCGATCGCCTTGACCGGCACGGCGACGCCCGGCGAATAGGCGAGCGACAGGTCGCGCTGGGTCGCCATCGGCTTCGTCGCCACGATCTCGAGCTTGCCCGGGCGGCCTCGCGAGTGGAACTGGAGCGCCTCCTGATCGGTGATCGAGGGACGTTTGCTTGGCCCGTCGGCCTTGTCAGCCATCGTTCAAACCCTGTTTGGATCTGTGAATCGGCAGCGCGCATTCCCTGTCAAAACGCAACTCAGTCAGCGGCCTTGCGCCGTCGAGGGGAATTGCACGGGTTCGTCCGATCGGTTTCCTCCCAACGGCCCGCCTCGTTAGCGCAGATGAGGAGAGCCGTTTTGGCGAACCGCCATAGTGAGGGGGCGTCGGACTTTTGGCAAATTGGCAAGCACTGGACCCAACTTGCTTGCGTTCATATAAAGACATGTTTATATGGTTATGTCAGCTCGGAATAGTGGCTTTAAGCGGTGCGCAGAATGAGTGGTTCTCTCGATTTGGTGATCGACGCGGGGTTCGCGCGCCAGGAGGACGCTTCGTCCGCCCTTAGCCGGGCGGCGAGCGAACGGGTTCTGCTGATTGACGGGGCGATGGGCACCCAGATCCAGTGTCTGGGTCTGGACGAGACGCATTTTCGCGGCGACCGGTTTCACTCCTGCGACCGCCATCTTCAGGGCAACAACGATCTGTTGACGCTGAGCCAGCCGCAGGCGATCGAAGACATCCATTTCGCCTATGCGATGGCCGGCGCGGATATTCTCGAAACCAACACCTTCTCCTCGACCTCGATCGCCCAGGCCGACTACGGAATGCAGGAGTTCGTCTACGAGCTCAATCGCGACGGGGCGCGATTGGCGCGGCGGGCGGCGATCAGGGCGGAAAGAGCGGACGGCCGGCGCCGCTTCGTCGCCGGCGCGCTGGGGCCGACGAATCGCACCGCGTCGCTGTCCCCGGACGTCAACAATCCGGGCTTCCGGGCGGTCAGCTTCGATGAGCTCCGCATCGCCTATGGCGAGCAGATTCGCGGGCTCATCGACGGCGGCGCCGACCTCATCCTGATCGAGACCATTTTCGACACGCTCAACGCCAAGGCGGCGATCTTCGCTTGCTTCGAGGCGTTCGCCGAGCGCGGCGCCCGCTTGCCGCTGATGATCTCGGGCACCATCACTGACCGTTCGGGGCGCACGCTTTCCGGCCAGACGCCGACCGCATTCTGGCATTCGGTGCGCCATGCGCGCCCTTTCTCCGTCGGTCTCAATTGCGCGCTCGGCGCGAGCGCTATGCGCGAACATCTGGCCGAGATCGCCAATGTCGCGGACACTTTGGTGTGCGCCTATCCCAACGCCGGCCTGCCCAACGCGTTTGGCCAATACGACGAAAGCCCCGAGGCGATGGCGGCGCAAATCGGCGCCTTCGCCGCCGATGGCATCGTCAACATCGTCGGCGGATGCTGCGGCTCGACGCCCGACCATATTCGCGCGATTGCCGAAGCCGTCCGGGGCTTCAAGCCGCGAGAAGCGCCTAAGATCGCGCCTCTGATGCGGCTCTCCGGCCTCGAGCCGTTCACCCTCACCGCGGCCATTCCGTTCGTCAACATCGGCGAGCGGACCAACGTGACCGGATCGGCGAGGTTTCGAAAGCTGGTCACGGCCGGCGACTACGCCGGGGGGCTTGCAGTTGCGCGCGATCAGGTCGCCAACGGCGCGCAGATCATCGACGTCAACATGGACGAGGGGCTGATCGATTCGAAGGCGGTGATGGTTGAGTTTCTCAATCTCGTCGCCTCCGAACCGGATATCGCGCGCGTGCCGGTGATGATCGATTCGTCCAAGTTCTCCGTCATCGAAGCCGGGCTCAAGTGCGTCCAGGGCAAGCCGATCGTCAACTCGATTTCCATGAAGGAAGGCGAGGAGGCGTTCCTGAGCCAGGCCCGGCTGGTGCGCGCCTATGGGGCGGCCGTGGTGGTGATGGCGTTCGACGAACAGGGCCAGGCCGACACGTTCGAGCGCAAGGTCGCAATCTGCGCCCGCGCCTATAAGCTCTTGACCGAACAGGCCGACTTCCCGCCCGAGGACATCGTCTTCGATCCCAATATCTTCGCCGTCGCAACCGGCATCGAGGAGCACAACGGCTACGGGGTCGCCTTCATCGACGCGACGCGGCGCATCCGCGCCGACTTGCCGCATGTGCATATCTCGGGTGGCGTCTCCAACCTGTCATTTTCGTTCCGCGGCAACGAGGCGGTTCGCGAAGCGATGCACGCGGTCTTCCTCTATCACGCCATCCAGGCGGGCATGGACATGGGGATCGTCAACGCCGGCCAGCTTGTGGTCTACGAGACCATCGACCCGGACCTGCGCGAGGCGTGCGAGGACGTCGTCCTGAACCGCCGCGCCGATGCGACCGAGCGCATGCTGACGATCGCCGAGCGCTACCGCAGCGCCGGCGCCAGGGAAGCAAAGCCGCAGGACCTCGAGTGGCGCGAATGGCCGGTCGACAAGCGCATCGCCCACGCGCTGGTCAACGGCCTCACCGACCATATCGAGGCCGACACCGAAGAGGCGCGGCTTCAGGCCAGGCGCCCGCTCGACGTCATCGAAGGCCCGCTGATGGCCGGCATGAACGTCGTCGGCGACCTGTTCGGCGCCGGCAAGATGTTCCTGCCGCAGGTCGTCAAGTCCGCTCGGGTCATGAAGCAGGCGGTCGCCAAGCTCCTGCCCTACATGGAGGCGGAAAAGGCCGCGGGCGGCGACGAGCGCCAGACCGCGGGCACGATCGTCCTCGCGACCGTCAAGGGCGACGTGCACGACATCGGCAAGAACATCGTCGGCGTGGTGCTGGCCTGCAACAACTACGAGATCATCGATCTCGGCGTGATGACGCCGGCGTCGAAGATTCTCGCCGTCGCGCGCGAACGGAAAGCGCATGCGATCGGTCTTTCCGGCCTTATCACCCCTTCGCTCGACGAGATGGTTCACGTCGCCTCCGAGATGGAGCGCGAGGGCTTCGACATTCCCCTCCTCATCGGCGGCGCGACCACCAGCCGCGTCCACACCGCGGTCAAGATCCACCCCCGCTACGCGCGCTGCCAGGCGGTGCATGTCAACGACGCGAGCCGCGCCGTCGGCGTCGTCTCGGCGCTGCTGTCTCCCGAGACCCGCGCCGCGACGATCCAGGCGGTGCGGGCCGAGTACCGCAAGGTGACGGAAGCGCACGAACGCAGCGAAGCCGACAAGATACGCGTGCCGCTCGTCAAGGCGCGGGCCAATGCGCTGAAGCTCGACTGGAGCGCCTATCGTCCCGCGACGCCGAGCTATTTCGGCGCACGCGGGTTCGAATGGAACGATCTCGCCGATCTTGCGCGCTACATCGACTGGACGCCGTTCTTCCAAACCTGGGAGCTCAAGGGCCGCTACCCCGCCCTGCTTGACGATTCGGAGCAAGGGGTGGTGGCGCGATCGCTGTTCGACGACGCGCAGGCGATGCTGAAGCGGATCATCGGCGAGCAATGGTTTGCGCCGAAAGCGGTGGTCGGCTTCTGGCCCGCGGCGGCGGTCGGCGACGACATCGAGCTCTTCGCCGATGATTCGCGCACCGTGCCGATCGCGACCCTCTACACGCTGCGCCAACAGCTCGTGCGGCGCGACGGGCGGCCAAACGTAGCGCTGGCCGATTTCGTCGCCCCCGCTTCGAGCGTCGCCCGCGACTATGTCGGCGCGTTCGTCGTCACCGCCGGCATGGCCGACGACGCAATCGCAAAGCGCTTCGAGCACGCCAACGACGATTATTCGTCGATCATGGTCAAGGCGCTGGCCGACCGGTTCGCGGAGGCTTTGGCCGAGGCGATGCATGCCCGCGTGCGCCGCGAGCTCTGGGGCCATGCGCCGGACGAAGCGTTCACGCCCGAAGAATTGATCGCCGAGCCCTATGACGGCATCCGGCCGGCGCCCGGCTATCCCGCGCAGCCCGACCATACCGAAAAGGCGACCCTGTTCCGCCTGCTCGACGCCGAGCGCGCGGTCGGCGTCAAGCTCACCGAGAGCTACGCCATGTGGCCGGCCTCGTCGGTCTCCGGTTTGTACATCGCCCACCCGGAAGCGCATTACTTCGGCGTGGCGAAAGTCGAGCGCGATCAGGTCGAGGACTATGCGGCGCGCAAAGGCATGGGCGTGGCTGAAGTCGAGCGCTGGCTCGGGCCGGTTCTGAACTACGCTCCGATGACCGCGGTCGCGGCGGAGTGATGGCGGCGCCGACCGGGTGGACATTCGGTTGAGGATATGCCGGGAATATCCCTCATCAGGGAGACCATCATGGCGCGCGCCGTCGTTGGACGCTGGGGAAAAAACCTCGCGATCCGTTTTCCCGCCGACATCGCCAAGGCGGCGGGCCTCGGCGACGGACAGTGGGTGGAAATCGTGTCGGCGAGGGACGCCATCGTCATCCGCAAGGTCAAGGCGGAAGAGACCGCGGAATCAATGTTCGCCGGCAAGTCGCCCCAGGCATGGCGCGCTATGTACCGCGGCGCGTACGACTGGGGCCCGGATCGGGGACGTGAGCGCGTCGAGGAATGAATGCGCCTGAATTCGTTCCCGAAGCCGGCGATCTCATTTGGTTGAATTTCGATCCGACGATCAGCCGCGAGCAGGCGGGTCGCCGCCCCGCCCTTGTGATCTCCCCGGCCGCGTCGCAACACTGGATTTATCCTCGTCTGTCCGCTTACGACCCGCATCCGGCCCTTCCCGACCAGCGTCGTCCTGCCGGACGGCCTCCCGATCGCGGGCGAAATCCTCTTGAGCCACCTGCGCAGCATCGACGCCCTGGCCCGGTCGATCCGTCCCGTCGGCGCCGCCGTTCCGC
>JBAUXQ010000115.1:0-2956 GCA_049584355.1 Roseiarcus sp.
CGTATGCGCGTCTGGTTTTGGGGATGGCGGCTGAGCACTAATTTTGCCAAAGGACGCCCTCGCCACTCGCCCCAAAAATCTTGACTCTTGCGCCGCGCCACTTCCGCTTCGGGTCGGAAGCCGAACGCGTGGCGGCAATCGATCCGGCGGGGTAGCGGGCGCCCGGTTCTGACCGCTAGGATCGCGCCAAATGACCCGCGGGCTCATGATCGCCGCGCCGCGCTCCGGCAGCGGCAAGACGACCGTCACCCTCGGCCTCCTGCGCGCATTCAAGCGCCGCGGGGTCGACGTGGTCGGCCTCAAGTCCGGCCCCGATTACATCGATCCGGCTTTCCACGCCGCGGCGTCGGGGCGCGAGGGCGTCAATCTCGATTCCTGGGCCATGCCGCCCCAGCTTCTGACCGCGCTCGCCGCTGAGGCGGCGGCCAAAAGCGAGCTCGCGCTTTGCGAAGCCTCGATGGGGCTGTTCGACGGCGTTCCGGCGGAGAGCGGGCGCAGCGGCGCCTCGGCCGACGTCGCCGCCGCGCTTGGGCTTCCGGTCCTGCTCGTCCTCGACGTCACCGGGCAGGCGCAGTCGGCGGCGGCCATCGTCAAGGGCTGCGGATCTTACGACCCGCGGCTCAGCGTCGCCGGCGTCATCGTCAATCGCGTCGGCAGCGAGCGCCATCGCCGGCTCGTCGTCGAAGCGATCGAGGCCATGGGGATCCCGGTTCTCGGCGCGCTGCCCAGAAACGACAAGGTCGCGCTGCCCGAGCGCCATCTCGGCCTCGTGCAGGCGGGCGAAACGCATGCGCTCGAGGCCCGGCTCGACGCGATCGCGGACTTCGTCGAGACGCACGTCGATT
Source organism: Roseiarcus sp. (assembly GCA_049584355.1). Taxonomy (GTDB): domain Bacteria; phylum Pseudomonadota; class Alphaproteobacteria; order Rhizobiales; family Beijerinckiaceae; genus Roseiarcus. Next base: position 846 of record JBAUXQ010000115.1, read on the forward strand.
GCGGCCGCGTGCTTGCGCTGGCCGGCGAACTCGAATGGCCTTCGGCGACCCGCGCCCCAGCCGCGCTTCGGCCGCCGGGACAGCGGATCGCGCTCGCTCGCGACGCCGCGTTTTCCTTCATCTACCCTCATCTTCTGCACGGCTGGCGCGCGGCGGGGGCCGAGATCGTCTCCTTCTCGCCGCTCGCCGACGAACCGCCGCCGGCCGATTGCGACCTGGCCTGGCTTCCGGGCGGCTATCCGGAATTGCATGCCGGTCGGCTTGCGGCGGCGGCGCAGTTTCGCGAGGGCCTAAGGCGTTTCGCCGAGACCCGCCCCGTGCATGGCGAATGCGGGGGCTATATGGCGCTCGGCGAAAGCCTCATCGACGCCGCCGGCGTCGCCCATCCGATGGCGGGACTGCTCGGCGTCGAAACCAGCTTCGCCAACCGCCGCATGACGCTCGGCTATCGCGAGGCCTGCATCGCGGCCGATTGCGCGCTGGGAATCAGGGGCATGGTCCTGCGCGGCCACGAGTTCCACTACGCGACAATCGTCGCGACCGGCAGCGACGACCCGTTCGCCCATGTTCGCGACGTCTATGGCTCAGCCGACGCGCCCGCCGGTTCGCGCCGGGGTCGCGTCACCGGCTCGTTCTTTCACGTGATCGCCGAGGGGTGATTCGGGCGAGGCGCGGCGAAGCCGCCGGGTCTGCTCGCCAGCGCGGGCAGGGAGCGCTGACGGTCCAGCCTATGCGGCACGGACATGGCTCACACGGCCAAGAACCGATTGGGGCAAAACTGGCGCAACAGAACCCGGGCGCGCCTGTTCCGCCCCAGTTATCCGCCTGTTCCAGGCCGAAATAGCCCCTGTTCCTTCTTGAGGAATTGTGGCGCGCCGTCAGGGCCAAAGGCATGCAACAATCGTATGGCGCCAATATTTCGACACGGGATCGTGGGGGGTGGGATCCACCCCCCGGACCCACAACGTCCCGCGCACCCGCCTCACGCGAGGGCCGAATAGGCTCCCTGCCGGTGCGCGAGCGCCGGTTCGGGGGCGCCCTCGCGCAGGCTCACCACTGCGCCGAGGATGATCGCGTGCGAATGGCGCTCGATGAGCTCTTCGACCACGCAATCGAAGGCCGCAATCGCGTCGGCGAGAACGGGAGCGCCGGTCGAGAGGGTGATCCATTGCGCGCCATCGAAGCGGCGCGCTCCATGGGCGCCGCCATGGCCGCTGAAGCGATGGGCGAGCGCCTCATGGCGGGCGGCGAGCAGGCTGATCGAGAACGCTCTCTCCTCGCGCAGTCCGGCGAGGGTCGTGGATGAGCGAGCGAGGCAGACGAAGAGCGTCGGCGGGGCCAGCGAAAGCGATGCGAGCGAGGTGATTGTGCATCCGACCCGCGCTTCGCCCTCGCCGCAAGCGATGATCGCCACTCCCGAGGACAGCGCCCGCATCGTGTGTCGAAAGTCGGCGCTGTCGGCGTGGCGCAGGCGCCGGTCGCTCACGCTCGCGCCTCGATAAGCCGCTCGCGTGCGGTTTGCGCGCCGCCGATCAGCCAGACCGCGCCGGCGGCGATCACGATCTGCTCGCCGGAGACGCCCATGCATCCGGCGGTGGCGAGCGCGAGGAAGAAGATGATCGCGACGATCGCCCAGCCGTAATGGACGCCGGCGCGCGACAGCCGCCTCGCCAAGGCCTGAGCGAACATGCAGGGTTCCCTTCAAGACGCGCTACCCGACCGGCGCCTTTTCGTCAAAAAGACGGGTTCACGCCCTAATTGGGCATGCCCGGACGGGCTGTCAAGGAAACGAGACCTGGCGCCCAAGCGCGCTCAATTGAGTACGATAGCCGACATCAGCCGGCCGTAGTCGGGCTCCTGGCGATGGGTTGTGCGGCGGTAGCTGAAGAACCGCCGCTCGTCGGCGTAAGTGTCGAGCGCCAAGTCCTCGAACGCGCCGATCCCGGCCCGCGCTGCGCGCTCGGCGATATAGGCGTTGAGGTCGAACATCGAGCGGCCCGCGTTGCGGCTCGGGGTGAAGTAGCGCGCGGTGTCTTCGCCCGCGGCGGCGAAGGCGGCGACGAACTCCGGCCCAACCTCGTAGGACGCGCGGCCGATGCAGGGCCCGAGCG
>JBAUXQ010000116.1:0-3792 GCA_049584355.1 Roseiarcus sp.
AGCGCGTGCAGAAAACGCTGGGCTCCGGCGTGATCGTCGACCCCTCGGGTCTCGTCGTCACCAACTACCACGTGATCGAGGGCATGACCGAGGTGAAAGTCGCGCTTTCCGACAAGCGCGAGTTCGAGGCGCAAATTGTGCTGCGCGATCCGCGCACGGATCTCGCGGTGCTCCGGCTCAAGGGCGGCGGGAATTTCCCGGTGCTCGAACTTGGCGATTCGGACGCGCTCGAAGTCGGTGACTTTGTCATCGCCATCGGCGACCCATTCGCCGTCGGCCAGACGGTCACTCAAGGCATCGTTTCCGCGCTTGCGCGCACGCAGGTCGGAATCAGCGACTACGGCTTCTTCATCCAGACCGACGCCGCCATCAATCCCGGCAATTCCGGGGGGGCGCTGGTCGATCTCGACGGTAAGCTGGTCGGCATCAATTCTGCGATCTATTCGCGTTCCGGCGGCAGCATGGGAATTGGCTTCGCCATTCCCGTCAACATGGTCAAGAGCGTCATCGTTGCGGCGCGTCAGGGCGGCGCGACCGTCAGGCGGCCCTGGCTCGGCGCGACGCTCCAAAGCCTGACCAAGGACATCGCCGACAATCTCGGCATCGATCGCCCGACGGGCGCGCTGGTGGTGACAGTCGCCGGCGAAGGTCCGGCGTTCGACGCGGGTCTCAAGCGGGGCGACGTCATCACCGCGGTCGACGGGCAAAGCGTCGAGGACGCCGAGAGCGTCGGCTTTCGGCTCGCGGTCAAGCCCCTCGGCGGCGCGGCCACGCTCTCGGTCCTGCGCGAGAGGCGCACCTTAAGCCTGCCGCTCAAACTCGCCGCAGCGCCGGAAATTCCGCCACGCGACGCCCTGACCATCCACAGCCGCTCGCCCTTCCAGGGGGCCGAAGTGGTGAATATGTCGCCCGCGGTCGCAGAAGAGCTGTCGCTCGACGGCGCTTCTGACGGCGTCGTCGTCGCTTCGGTCGGCGACGGTTCGACCGCGGCTGAAGTCGGCGTGCAAAAGGGCGACGTCGTCGTCGCCGTCAACGGCCAGAAGATCGGCACGACGCGCGATCTGGAGAAAGCCTGCGCCGAACGCGCGCGGCTGTGGGACCTGACCATCAAGCGCGGCGGAGAGACGATCCGCACCCAGCTCGGCGGGTAATGCCGTAAGAAAGCCGCGGCCAAGCGCGCTCTTCCCAGCGATTATCCTACGCGCGCCGCTGTTCGGCGCGTGGTCCTGTAGCTGCCGTAGGCAAGGCCGGCGAAACCGATCAGCATCATCACCCAGGTCGACGGTTCTGGGACGGTGGTCGAAAAGCCGGTGACGATCGCGAGGTCATCCGCGTATCCCCCATCCTCTGCGGGGAAGAACGCACGACTGGCCAACCCGCCCACGCCATTTGTGTCAAAATAGATGAGCCCCTCTGTGTCTCCGTAATCTATTTGGACGTCCAGCAAGAGATTGCCCTTCGACGGATCATAGGTGAAAGGGGTTGAAAGGACGAACGTCAACACGCCATCGCTCAGCGTCGGAACGCCGCCCGAGTAGACGATCGTGTTGTCGGGGCCAAGGTTGTTGCTGAGGTCCGTCGAGAGGCCGTCGACCGCCGCCTGTGTCGTCGACAGCGAAAGAACATACGACCCCGCCTGGGGTTCTGTGCCGGCGGGCGGCAGTTCGACAGTATCGAAGAATTCCAGATCAGTGATAGTGATCGGCGTGGAAAAGTTGGTTGACGCGTAGACCTGCTGATAGTCGAACGTCACATCATCGTCAAAAAAATTGCATCCGAACGGAATGCAGTCCCCGCTCGAAGCTGGGGGGTTGCCGACGATAACATCGGCGTGGGCCAAATTGGGCGCTGCGAACCAGGCCGCGAACAATGCCGCGAATGCCGCACGCGCGATTGCTTTCCCGATCATGTTTGTCCCCCTGATGTAGCGGCGCGCGCCTTTGGGCCTGACGCCACGCCAGCCCAAAAACGGTTGGCGCCGACCGCAAGGTTAACAGATCGCCAATTCGGCTCAAGCGGTTTCGCCTGGAGCTCTTGCCGGCGCCGTTTGACAAAAAAAAATGGCAGGGCGCCTGGGAGCGTCCTGCCGATCTGCGCGTGCGGAGGGAGGATTGCCGCCCGCGCTTTTCCGTTCAGCGAGCCGATCGCGGCCCGCCTCGAACCTTAAGCCGCCTTGCGGGCGGGCTGCCGGACTTTGGCGCGCGCCAGGCGGCGCTTGACCGACTGCCAAAGGCCGCGCATTTCCTCGGCCGCTGCGCCGTAAGGGTTGAGTTCGGTCACTCCCCAGCCATGCCGCGCCGATTCCTGGTAGTCGACCCGCGTCAGGATCAAGGGCGAAATCAGCCCTCCCATTTCCTCGAGCGTCTCGACGCCGTCCTGGACCCGGGCCGTCTGCTGAGCGGGTGGGCACTGGTTGAGCAGGAACACGAAATCGCCGCCGATCTCCTTCAGCGCCGCGCGCGTTCGCGCGCTGGCCCAAAGGTCGAACATGCTCGGGCGGGAAGGGATGATGTTGAGGTCGGCCACCTGCATCGCGGCTGAAGACGCCGCGCCTTCGGCGCCGGGAGTGTCGAGGATCGCAAGAGTAAAGCCCCTGCGCTCGAGCGAGGAGAGGAGGGCCGGCAGGCGAGCCGCCCCCGAGGCGATGACCTCGATATCGCCGCCTCCGCGGGTCTTGGCCCAATTCGCGAGCGAACCTTGCGGGTCCATGTCGATGACGCAGACCTTCTCTTTCATTTCGTGCGCCGCCACGGCGAGCGACGACGCGATCGTGCTTTTCCCCGAGCCGCCTTTTTGAGTGACAAACGCTATGGTCCGCATGACTTCCGCCCTCAGCCTTCCGAGTTTCGCCCTGGTTCGGATTGTGACCCGGGGCAGGGTTTAATGAATGTTCACCAGTTGAGCGGAAAATGGTTAACAGACGGTTTCGCAATCGGCCGCATTCAGCGTCTTGTAATAATTTGCCGCAAATCATTCTCAGGTCGCGCGAATTGGCGACGGGTAATTGACGCAACGGAACCGCTTAGGCGCCGATTCTCGCCCGCGACCGCGGTCAAATCTTAACGCTTGCAGCGCTCAGTCGTCGTCGAGCGGGACGACTCCTTTTATGGCGCCGTCGGCCGAAAGGGTGATCTTCTCGATCCGCATTTCGGCGTTCTTGAGCAGTTCGTCGCAGCGCCGCTTCAGCGCTTCGCCCCGCTCGTAGAGCCTGATCGATTCGTCCAGCGCCACCGCGCCTTTTTCGAGTTGATCGACGATCGCTTCGAGCTCCGCCAGCGCCGCTTCGAACGGCATCGTGGCGATGTCGGGCTTGGCCTCGTTCACTTCGGCTCCTCTCGACCCGCCTCGACCGCGACGCCCAGCGACACGAGGGTCTTCGTCCGCATTGCCCTAATGAGCTTCCCGGGGCGAACCTGTCGCGCCGCGGCATGCCCGCCTGCCGTTGAGCGTCGATGCTTCATTCGGGCAGGGCCGAAATCAAGTACAGGGTTTGCAGGGTCTCGCTGGGTTGGGTCTGGCTTCCAAAACTATGGGCGAAAATGGCGCTGATTTCGCCGGAGCGGTAGATCCCGCTCAAGGCCCGATCGACCGCAAGGCGGAAATCACTGTCGCCGTGCGGGAGCGCGAGGGCATAGGGTTCGAGCGAGAAGTAATTGTTGGCGAGCCGCAGCTTGCCCGGCGCGCTGCTCTTGGAGGCGAGATAGGCGAGAATGGCCCGATCGCCGAAATAAGCGACGATCGTCCCCTGATCGAGCATCGCGAGCCCCTCCTCGTGGGTCTTCGCGGTAACGA
>JBAUXQ010000117.1:0-4243 GCA_049584355.1 Roseiarcus sp.
CGCCCTGGCGCGCGCTTCGCCGACCAGGCGCGGCAGAATAAAGGTGCCGCCCGCGTCGGGAATGAGGCCGATCCGCGCGAACGCCTGCAGGAACTGAGCCGACTTCGCCGCCAGCACGATGTCGCAGGCGAGCGCGAGATTGGCCCCGGCCCCCGCCGCTGGGCCGTTGACCGCGCACACGACCGGCTTCGGAAGACCGCGAAGCGCCCGCACCAGCGGATTGAGGCCCTTGTCGAGCGCCTGGCCGAGATCAGGTCGAGCGCTGCCCGGACCGAACGCCCGGTCGGCGAGGTCCGCCCCGGCGCAGAACCCTCTGCCGGCGCCGGTGATGAGAACCGCCCGGCACGCGGAATCCGCCGCCGCCCGTTGAGCCGCCGCCAGCAACGCCTGGATGAGCCCGATGTTGAGCGCATTCAAGCGCTCGGGACGGTTCAGGGTCAGCGTCAGCACGCCAGCCTCGAGCTTATCCAAGAGGACCGGTTGAGACGAAACGTCAGCCCCTGCCGTCACGGGCGTTCTCCCTCGAAATTCGCCGGTCGCCGTGGCGCGGCGCGAACGTCTATACTAGACGACGGCCAACGGAGGCGACAATGGGAGCACGGGCTTTGACGGTCGGACGATCGATGGCGGCGGGCGCGTCCCGCCCCATATCCATGCGCTCGAACTTGCGAGGCCTCGCGCGATGACCACCGAAGCATTCATCTGCGATTACGTCCGCACCCCGATCGGCCGCTACGGCGGCGCGCTCGCCGCCGTGCGCCCCGACGATCTGGCCGCGGCGCCGATTCGTGAGCTCATGCGCCGTCATCCTGGCCTCGCCGGGAAGGTCGACGACGTCTTTCTCGGCTGCGCCAACCAGGCCGGCGAGGACAACCGCAACCTCGCCCGCATGGCGCTTCTGCTCGCGGGTCTGCCGGATTCGATTCCGGGCGCGACCGTCAACCGCCTGTGCGCTTCGGGCATGGACGCGGTCGCGGCGGCGGCGCGGGCGATCAAGGCCGGCGAGATCGATCTTGCGGTCGCGGGCGGCGCCGAATCGATGACCCGTGCGCCGTTCGTGATGGCCAAGGCGGCGAGCGCGTTTCAGCGCTCGGCGGAAGTCTTCGACACCACCATCGGCTGGCGATTCGTCAATCCGACGATGAAGAAGCTTTATGGCGTCGATTCGATGCCCGAGACCGCCCAGAACGTCGCCGACGAGTACCAGGTCTCGCGCGCCGACCAGGACGCGTTCGCGCTGCGCTCGCAACAGCGCGCCGCCGCGGCGCAGGCCAAGGGGACGTTCGAACAGGAGATCGCGCCGGTCGAGATCAAGGACCGCAAGGGAAATGCGGTCCGGGTCGAAAAGGACGAGCATCCGCGCCCCGAGACGACGCTCGAGGCCTTGGGGAGGCTCGCCGGCATCGTGCGCCCGGACGGCAGCGTGACGGCGGGCAACGCTTCCGGCGTCAACGACGGCGCGGCGGCGCTGATCGTCGCTTCGGGGAAAGCAGCCGAAGCGCACGGGCTCGCTCCCATCGCCCGCATCCTCGGCTTCGGCTCGGCTGGCGTCGCGCCGCGAGTGATGGGCGTCGGGCCGATCCCAGCGGTGACGAAGCTCTGCGAGCGGCTGAAGCTCACCCCCGCGAGCTTCGACGTCGTCGAACTCAACGAGGCCTTCGCCTCGCAGGCTCTGGCCTGCCTGCGAGGCCTCGGCCTCAAGGACGATTCCGACCACGTCAATCCGAACGGCGGAGCGATCGCGCTCGGGCATCCGCTCGGCATGTCGGGCGCCCGCATCGCCGGCGCCGCGGCGCTCGAGCTCAAGCGCCGCGGCGGCCGCTACGCCCTCGCCACGATGTGCGTCGGTGTCGGCCAGGGCGCGGCGCTGGCGCTCGAACGCGTCTGACCCTCGCCACACCTGGGGCGGACGACTGGCGATTTCGCCGGCGCGATCCGATATAGGCGCCAGAGGGCTCAACGGCTCGCATGACGGGCCGAGGGAAAGGGAGGATGGTCGATGGCCACGCCAAGTCATGCTGCTTTGCGCAAGGTGACGCTGAATGCCGCGCGTTCGAAAGCATTCCCCGACGGGTCGATCCGGCACGGCTATGACTTCGTCGCTCCCCTGACCGCCGACGGCCACATCGACCTCGAAGCCTGGAAGCAGCATCGCGGCGAATGTTTTGCTCACCGCTTCTGGGGCGACGAGCCGGCGATGCGGGGCCTCCTCATTCATCACGCGGGGGGCCGCGGAGGCTCGACCTGGGCCTTCGAATGGAAGGGGGGAACCAACGACGAACAGGAGGAGGAAGGCTTCCGCTTCGGCGACCATCCCTTCAAGGTCGGCGAGTATGTGTCGGTGCGCGAGGAGGAGGGCGAGCTTCTGACCTTCCGGGTGGTCAGCGTCGGCCAGCCGTAGCCCTTCTCCCGCTTTGCGGAGAAGGGAGTAGCCATGCCGCCCGTGTCCGCCTAGTCTTCGCGGATTCCAAAGGAAACCTCCGTGTCTCAACTCTCCGTCCGCAAGCGCGAAAGCCGTCTCTCGAACGAAACGGTCGCCGCGCTCAATTCCGATCTCGCCGCCCGCTTTGGCAACCGGTTCACCGCCTCCGAAGCGATCCGCAAGGCGCACGGGCACACGCTGACCTGGCTCGAGAACGAGCCGCCCGACGCGGTGGTGTTCGCCGAGTCCAGGGACGACGTGATCGACCTCGTCAAGCTTTGCGGCCGGCACGACGCGCCGGTCGTTCCGTTCGGCGTCGGCTCGTCGCTCGAGGGCCATGTCAACGCGCCGCACGGCGGCGTGTCGCTCGACTTAAGCCGCATGAATGCCGTGACCGCTGTCAACGCCGACGATCTCGACTGCGTCGTCGAGCCCGGCGTCACCCGCAAGCAGCTCAACGAGCACCTGCGCGACAGCGGCCTCTTCTTCCCGATCGATCCGGGCGCCGACGCCTCGCTCGGCGGCATGGCCGCGACCCGCGCTTCGGGCACCAACGCGGTGCGCTACGGCACGATGAAAGACGTGGTGCTGTCGCTTGGGGTCGTCGTCGCCGACGGATCGTTCCTGCGCACCGGGACACGGGCGAAAAAGTCCTCGGCCGGCTACGACCTCACCCATCTCTTCATCGGCTCCGAAGGCACGCTCGGCGCGATCGTCGAGATTACGCTCCGGCTCTCCGGCATCCCCGAGGCGATCGCAGCCGGCACATGCTCGTTTCCCGACGTGCGCTCGGCCTGCGAGACCACGATCGAGACCATCCAGTCGGGCCTGCCTATCGCCCGTGTCGAGCTTGTCGATGCGCTGTCGGTACGCGCGTTCAACGCCTACTCCAAGCTCGCGCTGCCCGAGCAGCCGATGCTCATGGTCGAGTTCCACGGCACCGAGGCCAGCGTCGCCGAACAGGCGCGCCGCTTCGGCGAGATCGCCGCCGGCCACGGCGCCGGCCCGTTCGCTTCCGCGACCCGGCCCGAGGAGCGCAGCAAACTCTGGCAGGCGCGCCACGACACCTATTGGGCGCAAATGACCCTGAGGCCGGGCGCTCGCCCGTTCGCCACCGACGCCTGCGTTCCGATCTCGCGCCTTGCCGATTGCGTCGACGAGACGCTTGCTGACATCGAGCGAAGCAGCCTCGTCGCGCCGATCGTCGGCCACGTCGGCGACGGCAATTTCCATGTGAGTCCGCTCATCGACATGGCCAACCCGGCCGAGATCGACGCGGCGGAAGGCTTCACCGCCCGCCTCGCCCATCGCGCCATCGCCATGGGCGGCACCTGCACCGGCGAGCACGGCGTCGGCCAGAAGAAGCGCGCCTATATGGAAGAGGAGCACGGCGCGATCGCGCTTGACCTCATGCGCCGCGTCAAGGCGTCGTTCGATCCCGCGAACCTGTTCAATCCGGGCAAGGTGTTCTACGCCTAGTCCAGAATTCTCAGGGCAAGATCCCGTTCGGAAGGAATCGTCATCGCGAGGAGCGGAGCGACGCGGCGATCCAGGAGCCGCCGCGCCGGCTCTTTATCACTGGATCGCTTCGCTTGCGCTCGCGATGACGATGGTGATTCGACCTAGGTCGGCGCTTTTTGAGGAGGCGAATGGTGAAGTGCGCTGTTCTGGGATGGGGATCGCTCATATGGAAACCTGAAGAGCTCAAGACCGCTGCGCCATTCGCGCCGAATGGCCCGCTGCTGCCGATCGAGTTCTGCCGGGTTGCGAAAGACGGACGCCTCACACTCGCGATCGACGAGACCTTCGGCGATGTCTGCA
>JBAUXQ010000118.1:0-2599 GCA_049584355.1 Roseiarcus sp.
CGATTGATGTCCTTGCAATACACGATCCGTGTCTTGCCCGGATGCAGTTCGAGATTGCAGGCCTGGAACCGCTCCCGGATGCGGTCAAGCACGTATTCCGCCTGGCGTCGGCTCTTGCAGTGAAGCACGGCGTCATCGGCGTACCGGGCGAACCGGACGCCAGGCAAATGCCGCGTCACCCAGAGATCGAACGCGTAATGCAGGAACAGATTGGCCAAGATCGGCGACACCACTCCCCGAACGCAAAAGGCAATTTCTGCTTCGATCGAGTGACGCCGCTTGATCGTTCCCAAGGTGTTCTTGATTTGCGCCGCAACAGGTAATATACATATGTCACATGTCGCGATCGACCGAAGCGCAGAAGGCGGAACGGCTCAATGCGGCCCATGGGTTGCTCGCGGATGGGCAGAGCGTGGCGGAGGCTGCCTTGTCGTTGTCGCGCCGGTTCGCAATGTCGCGTCGCCAGGCCTATCGATACGTCGAGGAGGCCCAGATGATCGGCCGCCCAGTCGTGGCTGCGGAGCCGACGGCGGCAGTGACGTTCAAGCTTCCGCCGAGCTTGGTCGACGCCGTTCGTGCGCGGGCGGCGGCGGAAGGGATGACGATCAGCGAGATGGTGAGCCGGGCGCTGCGGGCGTTTCTCGGCGAAACCGGCGACAATGGCTGAGCGGCGCGGCCATGATCGCAGCGTCCAATTCGAGCATGCCTTCGACCGTCTCCTCGCCGTCAAGCTGGAGCAGGTCTACGAGATCCTGGTCCCGGAACGGGTCCGCGCCACCGGCGCCGACCCGCGCGTGAGGGGTGAGAGCGATGAAGGACGCTGCGATCTACGCCAGAGTCTCCTCCGAGCAGCAGAAGGAGGAGAACACGATCGCCAGCCAGACGGCGGCGCTGCTCGAGTTCGCACGGGAACAGGGATACGGCGTCGCCGATGAGTGGGTCATCGAGGACGAGGGGTTCAGCGGCGCCAGCCTGCTGCGGCCAGGTCTGGAGCGGCTGCGCGATCTCGCCGCCGAGGGCTACATTCAGGCTGTCCTGATCCACTCGCCGGACCGGCTGAGCCGCAAATATGCCTACCAGGTCCTGCTGACCGAGGAGTTCGCCCGCCACGGCGTCGAGACGATTTTCCTCAAGGCGCCACATTCCGGCACGCCGGAAGATCAGTTGATGCTGCAGTTCCAGGGCATGATCGCCGAATATGAGCGTGCGCAGATCCTCGAACGATCCCGGCGCGGCAAGCGCCATCGCGCCAAAGCCGGGGAAGTCTCGGTTCTGTGCGGCGCGCCCTATGGCTATCGCTACATTCGAAAGACCCGAGATGCGCCGGCGCTCTACGAGACCGACGCCGCCGAAGCGGAGGTCGTGCGGCTGGCGTACGACAAGTACACGGTGGAAGGTCTGAGCATCGGAGCGATCGCCCGGTTGTTGCGCGAGATGGGACTGCCCACGCGACATCGGGCGACCCGCTGGGAGCGATCAGTCGTGTGGGCGATGCTGCGCAACCCGGCGTACAAAGGTGCGGCCTGCTTCAACAAGACGCAGGTGGGACAGAGGCAGAAGGTGACGAGGCCCATCCGCCTGTCGGGGCGGGCGGTCCATGGCGAAAAGAGCTGCAGTCACGAGCGGCCGCGTGACGAGTGGATCGAGATACCGGTTCCGGCCATCGTCAGCGAAGAGACTTTTGCTCTGGCGGCGGAGCGCTTAGTCGACAACAAGCGCTTCGCGCCCCGCCGGACCATCGAGCCCAGCATCGTTCAAGGACTGGTCTCGTGCCGCAAATGCGGCTACGCGCTGTCGCGCACGTCGACGCGCAGCTCTGCGCGCAAGATCCACTATTACCGCTGCCTCGGCTCGGACGCCTGGCGCCATCTCGGCGGCGCGGTGTGCGACTGCCGACCGATCCGCCAGGACCTGCTCGATCAGATCGTGTGGCGAGAGGTCGTCCGCCTGATCGAAAATCCGGCGCTCATCCAAGCCGAGCTCGACCGGCGCCTCGATGCGGCCCGCGCGGCCGAACCGACGAAGCGGCGGCAGGAATCCCTCGAACGCGAGCTCACGCGGACCAGGAAGAGCATGGAGCGCTTGGTCACCGCCTATCAGGAGGATCTCCTATCCCTCGACGAACTGCGGCGCCGAATGCTGGAACTGCGCACCCGCGAACAGTCCATGCGGGCGGAAATGCAGGCCATCCTCGGTCAGGCCGCCGATCGGATGTCGTACCTGCGCCTCGCCGAAACCCTGACCGCCTTCCTTCAGCGGCTGCACGACTCGGCGCAATCGCTGGAGATCGCCGATCGGCAAAAGATCGTCCGCCTCATCGTCAAAGAGGTCCTGGTGGACAATGACACCATCACGATCCGGCACTCGATCCCGTCGCACCCGAGAACGCCTCCAAACGGAACAGAGCCGCCCTCAGACGGAAGATCGCTCACTGCCGGCCAAGGTTACCTTTTGCGTTCGGGGAGTGAGCGCGCCGCCCTGCGGCGTACCCTCATCCACCGGACGGACCAAACCGTCTTCCATCACCCCGGCGTTGAGAAACGCCCGGATGAGTTTGAGCACACGCTTATCGGACACTCGCGCGGCGACGCGCGCCATC
>JBAUXQ010000119.1:0-15464 GCA_049584355.1 Roseiarcus sp.
TGCCCCATCTCCGTGCCGCCGTGATTGAGATGGATCGAGCCGTCGGAATAGACATGCACCAGCGCGCCGGCCTGATTGAGCGGGATCAGTGTGAACGAGATGCCAAACATAACCGGCGTCAGCGCGATGCCTCGCTTGATGATCGGGCTCGTAGCGTTGAAGGCGGCGATCCGTTTGCGGCGGGAGCGGTAGTCGCTCGAGACCTCGAGTTCCTCAATGATCGCCCGTTGCGTGTCGTAATCCTCGACTGCCTGCTCATACGGAGTGCGTTCCGCGCCCGCTCGCAACAGATTGGCCTTGCGCACGTCGAGCGGATCGATTCCGCGCTCGCGCGCGATCGCATCCATCACCCGCTCGATTGCGATCATGCCTTGCGGGCCGCCGAAGCCGCGAAAGGCGGTGTTGGAGACCGTGTTGGTCTTGAGGCGGCGCGAGGCGATCGAGACATCGGGCAGCCAATAGCCGTTGCCAGCGTGAAACATCGCCCGGTCACAGACGCCGGGCGACAGGTCCGCCGAGCAGCCGCAGCGCGCGTTGAGCGTCACGGCGTAGCCTGAAACGACGCCCCGATCGTCGTATCCCGCTCGCCAATCGGCGCGGAAGTCGTGGCGCTTGCCGGTCAGCGTGAAGTCGTCGTCGCGGTCGAGGCGGATCTTGCACGGATGGCCAGTCGCGCGCGCGGCGAGAGCGGCGATTGCCGCCCAGGCGCAGGCCTGGCTCTCCTTGCCGCCGAAGCCGCCGCCCATGCGCCGGGTCTCAACGGTAACGAACGCGTCCGGTATTCCGAGGACGCGCGCGACAATGTGCTGCGTCTCGGTTGGATCTTGCGTCGAGGCGTGCACGGTCATCTCGTCGCCCTCGCCGGGAAAAGCGAACGACGCCTGGCCCTCGAGATAGAAGTGCTCCTGTCCGCCGATCGTGAACTCACCCTCCAGCCGATGCGCCGCATTGCCGATCGCGGCGGCCGCATCGCCGCGCCCGAAGGCGTAGTCATCCTGCACCCGCGCGCCGGTGACGAGCGCATCAGCAATCGTCACCGCCGGCGTCTTCGCCTCGATGTCGATCCTGGCGAGACGCGCCGCCCGCCGGGCCTCGTCGCGGGTGCGGGCGACGACAGCGAACAGCGCCTGACCGTGAAACATCACCTCCTGGTCAACAAAAAGCGGCTCGTCCGCGAACACCGGCGCGACGTCGTTCCTGCCCGGAATGTCCGTGGCCGTCAGAACGACGACCACGCCCGGCGCCGCGCGCACAGAGTCCACGCCTAGGGCCTTCAATCGGCCGGAGGCCTTGTCGGCCATGCCGATCGCGATATGCAATGTGCCCGCGGGCTCGCCGATGTCGTCGACATAGTTCGCCGCGCCCTGGACATGCAGAACGGCCGAATCATGCGGCAGCGGCTTGTGGACGACCGCGGTCGCAATGGCGAGGTCAGCTCCGTCATTCGGCGGCATGGAGCAATCCTATCCGCGTCGGCGTGCTCGCGCCGGAGATCTCCAGCAGCGCCCTTTCGAGGAGGTTGGCGGCGACCGTCATACGATACGCCGCGCTTGCGCGCTGGTCAGTCAGCGGGGCGAAATCTTGTGACAGCGCAGCGCAGGCCGCCCACCAACTCGCTTGCTTATCAAGGCTTACGCCGATGAGCGCCTGCTCCGCATTCGCGGCCCGTTTCGGCGTCGCCGCCATGCCGCCACAGCCGATCCGCGCGCCGAGGATACGCCGCCCATCGACGTCGACGCGGACCGCAAGCATGACTGCGGAAATGTCCTCGTCCAAGCGTTTGGACACCTTGAAGGCGCGGTAGTGCTGGTGGGCTGAAAGCCGCGGCGTCTCGACTGCCGCCACGAACTCGCCTGGGTCGCGGTCTTGTTTGCCGTAAGCGATGAAGAAGTCTTCCAGGGGCAGTGCGCGGATCTTGGCGCCCTTTCGCAAAACGACCCTGCTCCCAAGCGCAATCAGCGCCGGCGCGAGGTCGCCGATTGGCGAGCCATTGGCAATGTTGCCGCCGACAGTTCCGCTCGCACGCACCTGCTTCGAGCCGAAACGACGCAACAATTCGCCCAAGTCTGAATGGATTGCGCCCAGCAGGGGCGCGGCATCCTCCAGGGTCAACGCCGCCCCAAGCGAGACCGCGTTGTCGGCGGTCGGCCGGACGCCGTCCAACCCGGCGACCCGACCAAGCCAGATGATGCGCTTCAGGTCGCGCAGCTGCTTGGTGATCCAAAGCCCAACGTCGGTCGCCCCCGCGACCAGAGTGGCGTCGGGAAAGCGGGCATAGAGCGCCGCAAGAGAGTCAAGGCTCGCTGGCGCGGCGAAAAAGGCGGCCTCGTCACCGACGAACGCGTCTTCCCGGTCGGCGAGGACGGCCAGCGCGGCCGCTCGCGACCCCGCCGTCGCCGCGAACCGGTCGCCTGCCGCGCCGTTGCAGGTCTCGAGCGCGGCTGCGATGATCGGGCGATAGCCGGTGCATCGGCAGAGATTGCCGGCAAGCTGGTCGCAAAGCGCGTTGTATGTCTGAGGCGCCCCGGAGTGATAGGCGGCGAACAGGCTCATGACGATCCCAGGGGTGCAAAAACCGCATTGCGAGGCGTGGTGATCGACCATTGCCCGCTGCAGCGGATGCAGCTCGCCCCCCTCGGCAAGGTCCTCGATCGTGATGAGTTCCGCTCCGTCGAGCTGGCCCAAGAGCAGTATGCAGGCGTTGAAAGGCTCGTAGGCGAGCGCCCCGGCCTTGAGCCGCGCCAGAACGACGGTGCAAGCGCCGCAATCCCCCTCAGCGCAGCCCTCCTTCGTCCCCGTCGCTCTCATTTCCTCGCGCAGCCAATCGAGAACGGTCGCACGCGGGGAAAAGCGGTCGAGCACAACCTCGCCGCCCCGAAAAAGGAACCGCACGACATTGCGAACACGGATCGGTCTTGTCGCAACCGACATTATCGCTCCTCGATCTCTACGCCATGATGGAGGTTTTTTCGGCGAAACGGAAGCCTCACGCTGCTTGACGCACGGTCGTCGATCGGAGTGCGATCGGCGCCTGTCGCCCGTCCGAAGGTCCGTGACGCGTCACCAAATCACGCCGGCGGACTTGGCCAAGCCCGATCGTTCGGAGCGAGGTCATCCTCGAAGGTCCGGCGGCACGGCCTCCATCACCAGCGCTTCGAGCGCTTCCTCGACGCCCATTGTCGTCTGCGCACTGGAGCCGAGGCGGCGCAAAGAGACCGTGTTTTCGCTCGCCTCCTTGCGGCCTAGAGCGATGAGGACCGGAATCTTCGCCAACGAGTGCTCACGCACCTTGTAATTGATCTTCTCGTTGCGCAGGTCGGTCTCGACCCTCAGTCCTCGCTTCTTCGCCGCGGCGGAGAAGCGAAGCGCGGCGTCGTCAGCGTCGCTGGTGATCGTACACACGACAATCTGAGACGGCGAGAGCCACAACGGCAAGTGGCCGGCGTAATGTTCGAGCAGGATACCGATGAAGCGCTCCATCGAGCCACAGATGGCGCGATGGATCATGACTGGCGTCGTCTTTTCGCTGTTGCCAGCGATGTAAAAGGCGCCGAAGCGCTCCGGCAGATTGAAGTCGACCTGCGTCGTGCCGCACTGCCAATCGCGGCCGATCGCGTCGCGCAATACATATTCGAACTTCGGCCCGTAGAAAGCGCCTTCCCCCGGGTTGAGCGCGGTCGTGACGACGTTGCCGTGGCGTAGTCGAATCTCGTCCAGCACGCGGGTCATCACAGCCTCCGCATGATCCCACATGGCGTCGGTTCCCACGCGTTTCTCGGGTCGGGTCGAGAGCTTGACCACGATCTTGTCGAAGCCGAAATGAGCGTAGACCGATAAGATCAGTTCGTTGATCTTGTGACACTCTTCGGCAAGCTGCTCCTCGGTGCAGAAGATGTGTGCATCGTCCTGGGTGAAGGAGCGCACGCGCATGAGCCCATGCAGCGCTCCCGATGGCTCGTAACGGTTGACGGCGCCGAATTCCGCGAGACGCAGCGGCAACTCGCGATACGAGCGCAGGCCGTGCTTGAAGATCTGCACATGGCCGGGGCAGTTCATGGGTTTCAGCGCGTAAACGCGGTGGTCCTCGGTTTCGGCCTCCTCGCCGGCTGGACGGCACATGAACATGCTCTCGCGATACCAACCCCAGTGACCGGAGATCTCCCACAGGTGCTTGTCAAGCACCTGCGGCGCGTTGACCTCCTGATAGTCGGCGGCAAGGCGCCGGCGCATGTAGGCGACCAGAATCTGGAACAGGGTCCAGCCTTTTGGGTGCCAGAAGATCGAGCCCGGCCCTTCTTCCTGAGTGTGGAACAAATCCATCTCGCGCGCGAGTTTGCGATGATCGCGCCGCTCGGCCTCCTCAAGCTGCTTCAGATAGGCGTCCAGCTCTTGCTTGTTTGCGAACGCGGTTCCGTAGATGCGGGACAGCATCGGCTTGGTCGAATCGCCGCGCCAATAGGCGCCGGCGACTTTCATCAGCCTGAAGGCGTCGCCGACCTTGCCAGTCGAGGTCATGTGCGGCCCTCGGCAGAGGTCGGTCCACTCGCCTTGGCTGTAGAGCTTCAGCTCCTGATCGGGGGGAATAGCGTCGATCAGCTCGATCTTGAACGCTTCGCCCTTCTTCTCGAAAAAGCCTTTGGCCTCCTCGCGCGAGACGACGGTCTTCTTGAACGGTTTGTCGCGGGCGATGATCTCGCGCATCCGCTTCTCGATCGCCGGAAAATCCTCGGGCGTGAACGGCTCGGTGCGGAAGAAGTCGTAGTAGAAGCCGTTTTCGATGACCGGGCCGATCGTGACTTGCGCACCCGGCCACAGCGCCTGCACCGCCTCGGCGAGCACATGCGCGGCGTCGTGGCGGATCAGCTCAAGAGCGCGGGGGTCGTCACGGGCGATGAACTCGAGGGCCGAGTCCTTTTCGATCGGGTCGGCAAGATCGACGAGTTCGCCGTCGCGGACCGCGGCCACCGCGCGCTTGGCGAGAGAAGGGGAGATCGATCTGGCGATGTCGAAGCCCGTAACGCCGGGCTCGTAGGCGCGCTGCGCGCCGTCGGGAAAGGTGACGTTGATCATCGAGGCTCCTCAAGCTCACTCGCCGATACCAATCGGCGTAAGCGATCGAGCGATGGGATATAGACGCGGGCCCGGCCCGGGGCAATGGGCGGCCCGTGCCGCGCTAGAGAGTGAACTCCTCGATGACGGGCGCGCCAGCGTAGTTCGCATAGCGCATCCATCGCGGCTTGACGACGATATAGGCGATATCCGGCCAATTCTCGCGCGCGCGGCCGTCCGGCCACTCGCGGAAGTAGGCGCCCTTGGCGTAGGCCAAATCGTCGCCTTGCGGCCGGCGGGCGTCGCCTTCAATCTGCACCGTGATGTCATTGTCCCATCCGATCACCAAGGCGGCGGCGGGCCGGTGGGCGATGTTGACGGCCTTGCGGCTCGATCCCAGAGTGTCGAACACAATCTCGTTGCGTTCCGTGAGCGCGAAGCCGACCAGCGCCGCTTCGGGCGCGACGGAATTGTCAACCGTAGAGACCACCGCAAACCGCTTTTGCCTGACGATGTCGAACACCTCTTCGAGCTTCATGAGCGCCTCCGTTTTCACTGCGACTAGACTTCATGGCGAGAGCTTTGCAGCGCCTCGACAATGACCACGCCAGAGAGATCAACCCTCGTCCGCCGCATCCTGGTCGAAGGCGCCGTGCAGGGGGTAGGCTATCGTGAGTTTACCCGCCGCGCGGCGTTGAGATTGAGCGTCTCAGGCTGGGTGCGCAACCGATCCGATGGCGCGGTCGAGGCGCTGGTTCGAGGCCCGCCCGCGAGCGTCGATGCGCTGATCGCCGAGATGCGCCTAGGCCCTCGATTCGCTGTCGTCAAGAGACTGAGCGTGATCGGGCAAGACGAGCCGCATGGCGGCGACAGCGGAACATTCGTCGTTCTCTCGACGGCGTAGCGCGTGGGCGCCGAAGCGCTATCAGCCGCGCGGCCCCGGCTTGCCCTTTGTCGCCTTCTTCGCCTGTGGCCGTTGCGGGCCGCCGGCGGAAGTCGGCGTGTTGGCGGGCGGATCGCTGGCCGGAAACGATTCTTCGATCTCCTCGTCGAGTTTCTCCTCGACCGCGGCGCGCGTTGCGCTAGGCGGCTTCTTTGCCGGGTCTTTCATGTCGGTCGCTCCTATCGGCGACTTGTGGCGGGACGCCGCCTCTGGCCTCGCCGCGCTCCGTCGCAAGGGCTTGATCGATATAGGTTGGGGAGGCTGCAGATGCGAGAGGCGAGCAGCGCGACCCCGAGGATCGCGCCGTAATCCACGGTCCGCCACGAGTGTACGGTTTTATGCACGGCTCAAGCTTTTCAAATGCTTGGGCGCCTTTTTCTGCAATTGGCCGAGGCGCCCACTCCAGAGAATAATACATCTTCTATGAGTTATTTCTCACGGTTCCCGCGTTCGCGCTTGGTCGCAACGCCTTTTGCGGCAGCCTCCTTACGGTGGCCTTGGGGATGAGCGCCGAGGTCATGCCATGACGTCTCCGAGAGGTCGACAGCATAGTGTTTGGCCGCCTTCTCGATGTTGGCAAACGCCAGCTCGCGCTCAGCGTTGGAAACGCCGGTCACCTGATCGAATCGGGCAACGGCGTTGCGAACGTGGCTCGCATCGGTCAACGGCTCCTTGCGTTGCTTGGGAAAGGCATAGACGCTGTCGGGCAGGTCGCTTTGCGCCGTAAGCTGTCCATGTTTCTCGTGAGGGGTCCAGGTCGGTTGCATGGGAAACTCCTCCTTCCTCCAGATGTGTCCTCTAACGAGTATCGAGGGCCACTTGATCCCTTTCAAGCCAGGCCCGAGCAGGCGCCCGCGGAATCGCTCGGAAATTCCCGCCCCACGATAGTCCGACGCGCCATGGTCATAGAAATGCTGTTTTCAAGTCACATTGTGAAATCAGCGGCTGTACGCGACTTTTTATTGGCGGCGGGCGGGCCGTGTGTCCGGTTTCGGACGATTTTTTTGTCGAGATTTGCCGTGCCCAGATTGCGCACCCTTCGTATCACGCTCGCCGTCCTTTTGATTGCGATCGGCGTCGGCTTTATTTGCCTGCCTGACGAGTGGATCGAGAATTGGCTAGGTTTCAGTCCCGATAACGGGAACGGACTGGCGGAAGCCGCGATCGCCGCAGCGCCGCTGGCGCTGGGGCTTCTCCTCGCCGCCGACGTCGTGGTGTCCTGCTTTCGGACGTTCATCGCCGCGCCAGTCTCAAGGTTCCGAACCCGCAATCGCTAGCTCCCGCGCCGTAGGCGCGGCTTTCTGACCCTTTGACCCCATCCCTATTTTACGTGGGAGGACTGTAATGGTCGCCAACTCACCCAAGTCTCATTCCAAAGGAAAGAAACCGGCGGCGGCGAAATCCGGGAGAACGGCGCCAAAAACCAAGACACAAGCGAGGAAGCGGAGGACCGCGCCCAGGATCGAGCGCGAAGAGGGGCCGCTTGAATGGCTCCTTCCGAATCGTGAATCGTCCTACGCGAAACTCATTCCGCGTGCGCGCGCAGAAGCCGAGGCTGCCGCCGCCGCGAAGCCTGCCGCGAAAATGGCTGCGCGCAAGGTGCCGAAAAAGCTGGAGTTTCACAGCACTTACCATCCCGGACGCGGAGAGGATGTGCTCGCGGCGCTGCCGCGCGACTATTGGCTGAAGCACATGCAGGAGTTTCAGCGGCGGAAGACGGCTTCGCCACGCCGGGGTCGCGGCGCACGGGGCGGTGGAGCGCCGGGGTCCCCCGTCATTCCGGGAACCAACAATTGGATACCACTTGGTCCCTCCGTCCAGGCGCGCGGATCTGCCGTTGGGCGTCCGGCAGTCAGCGGCCGTACTCCGGGAATCGCTATCGCCCCCGGGGGCTCGCCGATGTACGTCGCCACCGCCGCCGGCGGCGTGTGGCGTTCGGACGACGACGGCGCGTCGTGGAAGTCCACGATGGACGGATTTGATCTGAATACGAACGCGTTCGCCGCTACGTGCCTTGCTTGCGGCGCTATCGCCATCGATCCGGCTGATCCAAATCGTGTTTACGTCGGCACCGGCGAGGGCGATACCGATTCAATCTTCAGCTTCCGACTCGTCAATGCGCTTCCCTGCTACAAGGGCGTCGGCCCAATCCGCAGTGACGACGGCGGCGCGACGTGGAACTCGGAGCCGAGCGCGCCCTCGCTTGCAGGGTATTCCTTCTATCAAATCGCGGTCGATCCCGCCGATCGTGACCACTGCGTCGCGGCGACGACGAATGGCCTCTACGAGCGCATCCCGGCTTCCAGCGGCTATCAGTGGCAGCAGCGCCGCACGGGTGTGCATTCGAGTGTCGTCGCCACTTCGTCGGGCGGCGTCACCCAATGGTTCGCGGCGGCGTGGGGCGACAAGGTCTACACCTCCATGAACGGCACGACCTGGACCGCGCTCGGGACCGGTTTTCCGACCGGCATCTCGCGTATCGCGCTCGGCGTCCAGCCGGACAATCCGAACGTGCTCTATGCCGCGGTCTCGAACGGCGGCCTACAGAGCGTGCAAAGGCTCGACGGAGCGGCGGGCGCCTGGCGAAGCATCTCGGGCATTCCGCCATTGTGCAATGGTAACCAAGCGGATTACGACCTTGCGATCGCGGTCGACCCGAACAACGCCAACCTGATCTACCTTGGCGGCGATTACTACGACGACCCGTCGAACGCCTATCCAGGATCGATCTATTGCTGCGTGATCAATTCGGGCAGTTCGTCGCTATCGATGACCACAACCTTGATCGGCACGACGGCGCACGCCGACGATCACGTGCTCGTCTTCACGCCCGGAAACTCGAACGCTTTGTGGCTCGGCTCCGACGGCGGCTTATTTCTGAACACGAATCCGTCAGGCGGCGGCCCGTTCGTTCCGATGAATACTGGGCTCGCCACGCTATGCGCCAGTCACTTCGCGCAGCATCCGACCGAGGCCGCCGTCATGTTCGTCGGCCTCCAGGACAATGGCACGGCCAAGTATGTCGGCGAGGAAGTTTGGAACGAAGTTGAGATGAGCGATGGCGGCTACGGCATCGTGAACT
The DNA here is from genome assembly GCA_049584355.1 of Roseiarcus sp. GTDB lineage: Bacteria > Pseudomonadota > Alphaproteobacteria > Rhizobiales > Beijerinckiaceae > Roseiarcus. The sequence goes on from JBAUXQ010000119.1 coordinate 9,075, forward strand.
GGAACAATCCATTCAAAGTCATGTGTTATTGGGACGGCTTCCTTTACGTCGCCAGCGACGGCGGAATCGATTTCTCCTCCTGGACATTTTCGACTTCCGGCGGCGCGACCATGGAGGCTCCCGTGGTTTCCGCCCCATACAACCCGAGTTCGCCCGGCGACGCGAACATCGTGGCGTTCGGCGTTTACGGCGCGGTTCAGATTTCCAGCGACTTCGGCGCCAGCTGGCCGGTCACCGTTGCATTTCCCTCGCCCTCCGAGCAGCCGTACTCGATGGTCGGCGCTTCGGCGACGAGGTTCTTCGTGGGAACCGCCGCGGGAAAGATTTACCGGCTCGACAATACCGGCGGAACCTGGGGCCTCACCGAACTCGACAACGCCGCGGGAGGACCTTTGCCGCTGTCCGGTCTCGTGTCGGATATTGCCGTGGACTGGTCCGACAGCACGCTGAGTTCAATCTATATCTGTTTTGGGGGTTCGGGCGACTACCGTCACGTGTGGCATTTCAACGGGACGGCCTGGCAGGCCGCCAGCGGAGCCGCCGGCAGCAGCACGGCGCTGCTCGACATCGAACACAACGCGATCCAGTACGACCGCCCGACCGGCAATCTCTATGTCGGAGCCGATCTCGGCCTATGGGAATCGACAGATGGCGGCGCAACATGGAATCCGATGGCGAACGGACTTCCCGACGCCGCTGTGTTCGACCTTCAACTTCATCCAACTCAACGTCTGCTGCGAGCCTGTCTGCATGGACGCGGCCTCTGGGAATGGAAGCTCGACGCGCCCATTCAGGCGGATGTCGAGCTCCTCATACGCGACACGCTTCTCGACACCGGAACGGGCGTCGACGACGACGGCCGTCCGGATCCATCGGTTCCGCCGGGATCGACCGTGGTCCACTACGAGAGCCCCAACATCAAGGTCGACGTCCCTACCCCGCTCGGTTACCAGACCCCGACCACCAGCATCGATTTCCTGACTTTCGACGCAGTAATCGTGGACGGCAGCCAGGGCGTGGGAACCATCAGCCCGCCTGCGACCGTCCACAACCGCGTCTACGCCGAAGTCCACAACCGGGGCCGGGTCGACGCCACAAACGTTCAGGTCATGGCGCTGCTAGCCAACGCGTCGGCGGGACTGCCGCCGCTGCCAAACAACTATACCGCCGACGTCGTCACCGGAACGCCGATCACCACGGCCGACTGGACGACACTGGGCTTTGTCAACCTGTCCGGTCTCCACGCGGGGTTGCCGCAAATTGCGTATTTCGATCTCCCCTCGACGGTTCTGCCGCTTCCAGCGAGTCTTCCAGGCCAGTCGCACTATTGTCTGGTGATGATTTTGCACTCGGCGCAGGACCCCTTCGCGAGTACCCAGCAGAACGTCGACCTGCTGACGCTCTCCGATCGAAAGGTGGGGCAGAAAAACCTTCATATCGTTCAGTTCGTCGGCGTTCCGCCGCCACCCTCCGAAGGCATGGGCATGTGGGTGATGCTCGATCTCTTTGGCGCGTCCCTCAAGGAGCGAGGACTGATCGATCTCGTGATCGACGCGTCGACCTTCCCCGGAACAATCTCGCTCGTGCTTCCGCCGCCGATCTTTCCCAGGAACCCAAAGCTCCAGGCCGTGGGTTTCCGGCGCGGATCGACGGCGATCGTCAAGAAGTGGATCAGGCTCTACACGCCGGTCGCCAGACGGCTGTTCTGCGAAGCGAAATATCAGGCTCGGCAGCACAAGCGGCTGCTGGAAGCGATGGAGAAAGTCGCGGACCAGGCGCCGCTGGTGCTCGCCGGCGGCCGTCGAGCGGCCATCGCTTCGCTACCGATTTCGCGGCGGGACGCGCACACGGTTTTCCTCAGGATCGATCCGCCGCCGAAATCCAAGATTGGAAGCGAATGGACCTTTGACGTGAACCAGGTCGACTCCGCGACAAAAAAACTGCTCGGCGGATCGCGATACAAAGTGGTCGTCAACCGAAAGGCCTGAGGCTGACCAAGTCGGGCTCCTTGTGCGCGCAGTGGACACGGAAGCTGCTGCCGCCTGATGGGGGCAGGCCGCAAGCCTACCCTCTCTTCCCCGCGATCTTCGCGATCTCGCGCATCACCCCCAGCGTCCCCGCCAGCCGGTCTTCCAGCCTCTCGAAATCGTCGGCGACGACGATGCGCATGTCGGGGCGGACGCGGGCGCGGTCGCCTTGCGCGGAGACCCATCTGACCAGCGCCGTCGGATTGGCGAAGGATTTGTGGCGGAAGGCGAGCGTCAGGCCCTTCGGGCCGGCCTCGAGCTTTTCGACATTGGCGCGGCGGCACAGCGCCTTGATCTGCACCAGGCTGAGCAGCAGCCCGACTTCGGACGGCGGCGGGCCGAAACGGTCGACGATCTCGGCGCCCATCGCGTCGATCTCGCCCTCGTCCTCGAGCGCCGAGAGGCGACGGTACAGCGCGAGCCGGGTCGGCAAGTCGGGAATATAGGCTTCGGGGATCGTCACCGGCGCGCCGAGCTGGATGGTCGGCGACCACATGTCTTCGGCCGGCGCCTCCACGCCCGACTTGATGCGCTCGACCGCCTCGCGCACCATCTGCTGATAAAGCTCGTAGCCGACTTCCTTGATGTGGCCGGACTGCTCTTCGCCAAGGAGATTGCCGGCGCCGCGCAGTTCGTGGTCGTGGCTCGCGAGCTGGAAGCCGGCGCCGAGCGTATCGAGCGATTGCAGAACGCTGAGGCGCTTTTCGGCCTGCGGCGTGATCTTGGCCTTGGCCGGCGTGGTGAAATACGCGTACGCGCGGACCTTGGAGCGGCCGACGCGGCCGCGCAACTGATAGAGCTGCGCCAGGCCGAACATGTCTGCGCGATGGACGATCATGGTGTTGGCGCGCGGAATGTCGAGGCCGGATTCGACGATCGCGGTCGACAAGAGGATGTCGTACTTGCCGTCGTAGAAGGCGCCGATCTTGTCCTCGAGCTCGCGCGCCGCCATTTGGCCGTGTGCGATGACGAATTTGCACTCGGGCGCGTTCTGGCGCAGGAACGCCGCCGCTTCGTCGAGGTCCTCGATGCGCGGGCAGACATAGAACGACTGTCCGCCGCGATACCGCTCGCGCAACAACGCCTCGCGGACGATCAGCGCGTCGAACGGCGAAACGAACGTGCGCACCGCAAGTCTGTCGATCGGCGGGGTCGCGATGATCGACATCTCGCGCACGCCCGTCATCGCCAGTTGGAGCGTGCGCGGGATCGGCGTCGCCGACAAGGTCAACACATGCACTTCCGAGCGCAATTCCTTCAGCCGCTCCTTGTGGCCGACGCCGAAATGCTGTTCCTCGTCAACGACGACCAGGCCGAGGTCCTTGAAGCTCACGGTCTTGCCAAGCACCGCGTGGGTGCCGACGACGATGTCGATTGCGCCCTCCGCGGCGCCCTTCTTCACCTCGCGGGTCTCCGCCGCGCCGACCATGCGCGAGAGCTGGCCGATGCCGACCGGCAGGCCGGCGAAGCGATCGTGGAAATTCTTTGTATGCTGGCGCGCGAGGAGGGTCGTCGGGGCGATGATCACGGTCTGCTTGCCGTTGATCGCGGCGGCGAAGGCGGCGCGCAGCGCGACCTCGGTCTTGCCGAAGCCGACGTCGCCGCACACCAGCCGGTCCATCGGCCGGCCGGCGGCCAGATCGTCGAGCGTCGCCTGAATCGCGCTTTCCTGGTCCGGCGTCTCTTCATAGGGAAAGCGGGCGCAGAATTCGTCGTACATACCCTCCGGGACAGTGAGGCGGGGCGCGGCGTGCATCATGCGCTGGGCGGCGACGCGGATGAGTTCGCCCGCCATCTCGCGCACGCGCTTCTTGAGCCGCGCCTTGCGCGACTGCCAGCCTGCCCCGCCAAGCCGGTCGAGCTCGCCGGTCTCCGAGCCGTAGCGCGACAGGAGCTCGAGATTTTCGACCGGCAAGAACAGCCGGTCGCCGCCGGCGTAGTGAATCTCGAGGCAGTCGTGCGGCGCGCCCGCGGCCTCGATCGTCTGAAGGCCGACGAAGCGCCCGACGCCATGGTCGATATGGACGACGAGGTCGCCGGCCGTGAGCGCGCTCGCTTCCGCCAGCACGTCCTGGGCGCGGCGCCGGCGCCGCGACTGCCGGACCAGTCGGTCGCCGAGGATGTCCTGCTCGCCGATGATGGCGAAGTCGGGCGCCTCGAACCCCTGTTCGAGCGCGATCACGGCGAGCGGCACGGCGCCGGCCCGCGCGGTCTTCGCCTGATGGTAGGACGAGACCAATTCGAGCGACTTCAAGCCATGCTCGGCGAGCACGTGGCTCAGGCGCTCGCGCGAGCCGTCGCTCCAGCCGGCGACGATGACGTTCAAACCGCGCGCGCGCAGCGCCTTCACATGCGCGACCGCGGCGTCGAACACGTTGGCGCTCTCGTTCTGCCGCTCGGGGGCGAAGTTTCGTCCGGTATGGCCGCCGCAATCGACGGCGTTAACGGCGTCGGGCGGCGGTTCGAAAGGGGTCAGCCGCGCGAGCGGCTGAGCGGCGAGGCGCTCCTTCCACTCGTCTTCGCTCATATAGAGGCGGGTGAAGGGGAGCGGCTTATAGTCCGCCTTGACCGGGTCCTCGGCGTAAGCCGCGCGGCGGGCGGCGTAATTGTCGGCGATGAGGGCGATACGCTCGTGCGCCGCGTCCTCAGCGCGCGCGTCGAGCACGAACGGCGCATTTCCGACATAGTCGTAGAGCGTGTCGAGGCGTTCGTAGAGAAGCGGTAGCCAGTGCTCGAGGCCGATCGCTCGGCGGCCCTCGCTGACCGCGGCGTAGAGGTCGTCGTCGCGGGTCGGCGCGCCGAATTCCTGCGCATAGGCCTGGCGAAAGCGGCGGATAGATTCCGTGGTCAGTCGCGCTTCGCTCACCGGCACCAGATCGAGCGACCGCAATTGCGCGGTCGAGCGCTGGGTCTCCGGATCGAAGGCGCGGATCGATTCGAGCGTGTCGCCGAAGAAGTCGAGCCGGATCGGCGCCGGGGCGCCGGGCGGGTAGAGGTCGAGAATGCCGCCGCGGGTGGCGTAGTCACCGACGTCGCGCACCGTGCTCGCCCGCGCGTAGCCGTTCGCCTCGAGCCAGCGCGTGAGATCCTCCATCCGCACGCTGTTGCCGGGTGCAGCGGAAAATGCGGCCGAGGCGATGAACGCGAGCGGCGGCACGCGCTGGGTCAGCGCATTGACCGCAGCGACCAGAATGCGCGGCCGCTCGACGGCGCCTCTGGTTCGCGCGAGGCGCGCCAGCGCCGTCATCCGGTCGGCCGCAATCGCGGCGTTGGGCGAGACGCGATCGTAGGGCTGACAATCCCATGACGGAAAGTGCAGCGCCTCGATCTCGGGCGCGGCGAAGGCCAGCGCATCGATGAAGGCCTGGGCGCGCAGGCCGTCGCGGGCGACGAAGACAAGCGTCACGGCGCGGTTCTCGCCGGCCTTGGCGAGGGCGCGGGTCAGCTCGGCGACGACGAAGGCGTCATAGCCCTCGGGCGCGCGCGCCAGCGTGACGGCGCCGCCCTCCTCGAGGCGGCCAACGGCGGGAGCGATGGGGTTCACGGTGTCTCGGCGCTCGTCGGCGTTTCGCGCTTGAGCCCGCACAGGCGCGCGAAGAGGGGGGTGTCGAATTCGCGCGGCGGCGGCTCGCCGCCGATGATCCAGGCGAAGACTTCCGGGTCGGGAACGTCGAGCAGACGCTCGAACTCGGCAAGCTCCGCCTCGCTCATGGTCGGCAAATGGACATCGGCGAACCGGCCCATGACCAGATCCATCTCGCGCACGCCGCGCCGCCAGGCGCGGAACAGAATCCGCCGCCGCCGCTCATCGAGCGCGGAACTGCTCAAAGTCGAGCCGGACATGTGGGGCCTTTCCATGGCGACGCGCGAGCCGCCATGGTGGGGCTTGATCCAGTCGTCCACGCGGGCTGCAGCGGCGGCCTTATAGCCCGGAAGGGCGGGCATGTCAGCGCTTTGTCAGTCGATCGAGCGCTGAAGCGGCTTCGACGGCAGGACGATTTCGGCAAGACCAAGCCAGTCGGCCAGCGCAGCAAGCTCCTCGGAAATCGCGTCCATGGCGTCCGCGGGGGCGTGCGGCTCGAGATGCACTGCATGGACGAGCAATCGTCCGGCCTGGCGGTCCGCCTTCAGGTCGAGGCGGCCTATGAGCCGTTCACCAAGCAGGAAGGGAAGGACATAATAGCCGTGCTGTCGCTTTTCGGGCGGGGTGTAAATCTCGATCCGGTAGTGGAAGTCAAAAAGCCGCATTGCGCGCGAACGCTCCCAGACGAGCGGATCAAACGGCGCCAGCAGCGCCCGCGCCGAGATGCGGCGCGGCCTCAAGGCGTCGCGGTGAAGATAGGCGAGGTGAGCCCAGCCGGGG
>JBAUXQ010000120.1:0-7737 GCA_049584355.1 Roseiarcus sp.
GGTTCAAGGCGCGCGGCGTCGAAGTGCTGCTGCTGGCGGACCCGGTCGACGCGTTCTGGGTGTCGACGGCGGCGGGATTTGACGGCAAGCCGTTCAAGTCGGTGAGCCAGGGCGCCGCCGACATCAAGTCGATCGCGCTGATCGAGGGGGCGGACGCGCCGGCCGAGGCGACCGGCGAGGTGGCGACGCTGTTTGCGTTCTTCAAGCAGACGCTGGGGGACGAGGTCGCCGAGGTGCGCGCCTCGGACCGGCTGACCGACAGCGTCGCCTGCCTCATCGCGCCCGAATTCGGCCCCGACCGCCAGCTCGAAAAGATGCTCGCCGCGCATGGACGAATCTCCGAGCGGATGAAGCCGATCCTCGAGGTCAACCCCACGCACGCGCTGACCAAGGCGCTCGCCGGGCGCTTCAAGGAGGGCAAGGACAAGCCGCTGATCGAGGACGCGGCGTGGCTGGTGCTCGATGAGGCGCGGCTCATGGAAGGCGCGGGCGTCGAGGACCCGCCGGCCTTCGCGGCGCGGTTGAGAAGGGTGATGGAGAAGGCGCTTGGAGCATTGTAGTGCGGGGTTGCTGACCCCCCGCCAGTCGCCGTCCGGAAGGACGCTCTCTCTCGACGGGCTATCAGCGCGGCGCCGCTGCGCAATTGCCCTTCTTGTGCTATTGATGCGCCTTGAGAGGCGCGACAATAGCATATGCCCATAACCTACAGTTTTTCGGTCATCCTGGAGCCGCAGCGTGACGGCGGCTACACCGTTCTGGTTCCGGCTCTGCCGGAAGTGGTGACGGAGGGCGACACGGAGCGGCAAGCGCTCCTCAATGCCGAGGAAGCGATCCGCGCCGTTGTGGACTATCGGCGCGCTCATGGCCTGACAATTCCCCCCGACGCGATTCCTGAAATCCGCAGCGTGACCGTCGCGGCCTGAACGTGGCCGACGGAAAGGTGCCCGCGCTGGACGGCCGTCGGGTCATTCGAGCGTTGACGCGCGCGGGGTTCAGGACGGATCGGATCGTCGGCAGTCATCATGTTACGGTCCTTCCCGGCCACCCGGCGCGAACCTCACCGCGCCAGTCCATTCGAACCGCGACCTGAAGCCCGGCACGCTCCGCTCGATCATCAAACAGGCGGGATTGAGCTTGGAAGAATTCAAGGCGCTGCTTTAGCCTCGCTGAGACCCTTGCCCCCGCCGCGCGGCTTTGCCACAAGGGGCAGCCTTACCGGAGCCAGCAGCCTTGATCGCAATCAATTCCGCCTTCGCGCGGATGGGGGAGGAGAACGCTTTCGCCGTACTGGCGAGAGCGGCCGAATTGCAGCGCCAGGGGCGCGACATCATCAATCTCGGCATCGGCCAACCCGACGTCAAAACCCCAGCCCATATCGTCGAGGCCGCCGTCAAGGCGCTGCGCGACGGCGAGCACGGCTATACCGACGCGACCGGAATTCAACCCTTGCGCGAGGCGGTGGCGGCCGACCTTCACCGCCGCCTCAAGGTCGAAGCATCGCCGGATGATGTCCTCATCGTGCCGGGCGGCAAGGTGACGATGTTCATGGCGATCCTGATGTTCGGCGACAAGGGCGCCGACATCGTCTATCCCGACCCCGGTTTCCCGATCTACCGCTCGATGATCGAATTCACCGGCGCGCGGCCGGTCCCCCTGCAGGTGCGGGAAGAAAACGGCTTCGCCCTCTCGGCCGAGGAGGCGCTGAAGCTGATGACGCCTGAAACGCGCCTCGTGATCCTCAATTCGCCGGCAAACCCGACCGGCGGCGTGACCCCGGGCGAGGAGATCGACAAACTGGTTGCAGGCCTCGCGCGATGGCCGAACGCGGCGATCCTGTCGGACGAAATCTACGGCCAATTGACCTACGACGGCCTCGCCCACCGCTCGCTCCTCGCCTATCCGGAGATCCGCGACCGGCTGATCCTGCTTGACGGGTGGTCGAAGACCTACGCCATGACGGGCTGGCGGCTCGGCTATTCGCTATGGCCAAAACCGTGGCGCGAGATTGCGCGGAAGCTGGCGGTCAATTCCTATTCCTGCGTCAACGCGGCGACGCAATTCGCCGGCGTCGCGGCGCTGAACGGTCCGCAGGACTCGGTCGAAACCATGCGGGCCGAGTTCGACCGGCGGCGCAAAGCGGTGACCGCCGGCCTCAACCGGCTGCCGGGCGTCCGCGCGGTGACGCCCAAGGGGGCCTTCTATGCGTTCCCCAATATCGCCGCCACCGGCTGGAAGGCGAAACCCCTCGCCTCGGCCCTGCTGCAGGACGCGGGCGTGGCGGTGATCGGCGGCCCGGATTTCGGCGTGCACGGCGAAGGTTACTTGCGGCTGTCCTACGCAAACTCGCTGGAAAATATCAAACGCGCCCTCGAGCGGATGCAGGACTTTCTCAGTCGTCCGGCGCGCTTGTGACGCGCTCTTTCCTATCCTTTTTCGGGTGACGAACTTGATCATGCGACCCCTCGTGCTTGCCGCCGCCATGATCGCCTGGTGCCCATTGGCGCGAGCCGAAGACGCGCGCCCGTCGGAAACCATATGCGACGCCGCCAAGATCGGGGCCCGCGAGCTTGCCGAGTGCCTGAGGACCAACGCCGACAAGTCCGACAAGCAGCTGGCGGCGGTCGTCGAGGCGGCGATCAAATCGATCGACGCGCGCCAGGGCTTGATGTCGTCGCAAAAAGCGCGTTGGCGCCGTTCGCTCATTGACGCCCAGGCGCAATGGGTCGCCTGGCGCGATTCGGAATGCCAGGACGTCGCGCCATTCGAGTCGGGCATGGACGCCAAGAGCGGCGATCCGCGCTTGCGCTGCATCATCGACTACGACTCCGAGCGCGTCTCCAGCCTCAAGGCGCGCTATCCTTGAGCCGCGGCCTCGCCGCGCTGCGCCCGCGCCGATCCGCCGGCAAGAAGCATGGCTGAAGGAGGTCAAGCATTGGCTGCTCTCGAAGGCCTCGGCTTTGCCGTCGATTGGTTCGACCGCGGATCCTATCGGCGCGAAGATCCGGTCGAAGTCGCGCGCCTGCGCGCCCGCCAAGACGCCCGCGCGCTCCTCATCGCGCGCGACATGCCGGTGTTGCGCAACAGCGAGAGCGGACTCGATTCGCTGTTTCCGATCAGTGAGATCGAGGCGCTCGGAGGGGCCGAGGTCGAAGCGCTGCTGGGGCTCTTGCCCGACGGCGCGCCGATTTTCGTCGCCCTGTTGGCGGACGAGGCGGTCGAACAGCGCTCGGACGCCAGCGACGGTTTTCTCGACCGGCGAATCCTGGCCGTTCCAGGCCGCGAGGATCTGAAGCTCATCGACCTTCGCTCGATCGCGGCCGGCGGCCTCGTCGCGCACGACCAGGCGGCGATGCTGGCCGCCGCCAAGGCGCTCATGCATTGGCACGCGCATCACCGCTTCTGCGCCAACTGCGGCGCGCTCACCGGCGTCGCGGTGGCGGGCTGGCGACGGGACTGCAAGGTCTGCAAAGCGACCCATTTTCCGCGCACCGATCCGGTCGTCATCATGCTCGCGGTCGACGGGGACGCCTGCGTGCTCGGCCGCCAGCCCCGGTTCCCGAAGGGAATGTATTCGGCGCTGGCCGGATTCGTCGAGCCGGGAGAGACGATCGAGGCCGCGGTCAGGCGCGAGATCTGGGAAGAGACGGGCGTCGCCTGCGGCGCGGTCCAGTATTTTGCTTCTCAGCCATGGCCTTTCCCGGCCTCGCTGATGATCGGCTGCTTCGCCGAGGCCCGCGACCGTAGCCTCAAGGTCGATCAGGTCGAGTTGGAGGACGCCCGCTGGTTCACTCGCGAGGAGGCGGTCGCGCTCCTCGAAAAACGCCACCCCGACCGTCTCGCCGCCCCAGCGCCGGTGGCGATCGCCCATCACCTGTTGAAGCAGTGGGCTTACCAAGGGGTCAGATTTCGCTGATCAGGCCAGCGCTGGTCCATTCAGACAAAAAAAGAGCGGATCGGCTAGGAGGGGGCCCGCCGATCCGCTAGCCTTCGTGGAATGTCTTCGGCCCGTCTTGGCGCTCGGGGGCTGGGGGGCAAGAAAACCGAGCTAACCGCGAACCGATTCCACGCGGCAACGTCTCAATATGACCCGGCTGTGCGGCGCGCGCTTGACGACAAACTGGCCAAACTAAGGCATGATGTAAAAAAAATTCCTCCACTTCCGCCCGCCAGGATTCGACAGCTGCGGGGGTCGATTTTTCGAGTCCGACTCTCACACTTAATACATTGAAAGGTTTTTACTTGTCGCTCTCGGCAGCGTCAGTCTTCGGCTTTACGATTTTCGCCGCCATGACTTTCTGGCCCGTGGTCTCCAAGGCGGCGTGGCGGATGAGCTTCCGCCCATACTTCCGCCTCGCGCCATGGGGCGCCGTCGGCGGGGGGTTGGCGTCAACGCCTTGAGTGTTATCGGACGCTGTCGCCGTTCCCGTCGGGCGGGCGCCCAGCGCCGGCCCCTTCCAGCCCGGAGCGGGACCGAGAAAGACGGGAACCGGATCAAATCGGATCCTCTCGTCCGTCAGCACGGTGCGCGCCACTGGCGTGAGCAGCGCCGCGAACGGGTTGGGGAATGGGGCTCCGCGGCCCGCTGACGCGGCCGCCTGGGTCGGCTCGGCGAAATCCCCATCCTCAGCGGCGGCGATCGCCGCCGCGTTCCGGCGCAGGCAGACGTCGGCTCGCATGTTGGGCGGGCCTGAGCCCGACGAGGGCAGCGATTCCAGCGAACCGTTCCCCCCGCCCATGGCGAAGCCGCGATCGAAAAGGTCCGCCGCTTCCTGGTTCCGCGATCTGGCCGTCGGCGCGCCGAGGACGACGACGATCAGACGTCGTCCGGAGTGGTTGGCGCTCGCCACCACGTTGAAACCCGCCGGGCAGGTGAAGCCGGTCTTCATCCCGTCGGCGCCGGGATAGCGGCCCAGCAGGCCGTTATGGTTGGCGATGTACTGATTGCCGAGCTGAAGCGCGCCGATGCTGAAGAGGTCAGCATGATCGGGAAACTCGCGCAATAGCGCGCGCGCGATCATCGCCATGTCGCGCGCGGACGACACGTGGGCGGGATCATGCAAGCCGTTGGGATTGACGAAATGCGATTCCTGCAAGCCCAGGCGCTGCCCCGCCGCATTCATGTCATTGGCGAAGGCTTCGACCGAGCCCGAAACGCCCTCGGCGACCATCACCGCGACGTCGTTGGGCGACTTGACCATCAGCATCTTGAGCGCATTGTCGAGCGTCACCTCCGTGCCGGGCCGGAATCCCATTTTCGACGGCGGCATCCGTGCGGCGCGCACCGACATCACGAGCGGCGTGTCGAGGGTGAGCTTGCCGCTGCGCACCGCGTCGAGCGCGACATAGACCGTCATCAGCTTGGTCAGGGACGCCGGATACCACTGGGCGGTCGCCTCGTTTTCGAACAGCACCTGGCCGCTGTCGGCATCGGCGACCAGATAGGGCGTCGCCTGGGCCGAAACGGCGCCGATAGCGAGCATGGCGGCGAGACCGATGAGCGCGCGCCGTCCCACTCCGCCCACGCCAAATGGCATCGTTGCGTTCCCCGCGAGCTCCCCAAGCCAGCCTGTTCCTAGAGGAAAATGTCCGCGATCTCAAGCCGCCGGCATGGATTACGTCTGTCTCGACGCGGGCCGGAATCGTGTTCCCGCACTCATCAGTCTTGCCGCTCAGACGATGTGGAACCGTTGCCGTTTCAAGTCCGCGGGCTCGCCCGGCGGGAATGGCCCGGCGAGAAGATCGCCGCAGCGCCGGGCGAGCCCGGTCAGCGCTGCTTCCGTAGCCCCGGCGGCGAGCGGTCCAAGCGCTTCGTCGACGGCGGCCTGCCATTGGTCATGGGCGATCAGTCGCGCCGCGTCCTCGGCCGGAACGATGCGGATGTAGTGCTCGGCGAGCGACACATAGACAAGCGCGCCGCATTGCGAGCGGTCGATCCCGCGCAGCACAAATTGCGCCAGCGCCGCCTGGTGGCTGGCCGAGCGCGCCCAGCGTTTCGGAACGAGCCAGCGCCGGACCGGGGGCAGCGACCCCAAGACCGCGGCCAGAATGGCGACCAGCAGCTGAGCGACGTAGATGCGGTGGGCGGAAAGCTCGGTGAACAGCAAGAGCGGCAGCGGCGTCGCCAGCGCGACAATGCAGGCGCCGAGCAGAAACTCGGCGTCACGGGTGGCGGAAGCGCCGGCGAGCACGCAAACGAGGGGCCCACGGGTCTTGAGTTGCGCCGCATCGAAGGCCGCCTCGACGCGCGCCGCTCCGGCCGGGTCGAGAATCATCACCAGCCTCCCGAGGCGCCGCCGCCGCCCGACGACCCCCCTCCGCCCGAACAGCCGCCGCCGAAGCCTCCGCCGCCACCGAAGCCTCCTCCGCCGCCAAAGCCTCCGCCCCGGCCCATGCCCATCGGAATGAAGACGACGTTGCCGCCGCCTCGCCGGCCGATGCGGCTGATCACGAACATGATGAAGAGAAAAATGAGGAACGGCGCGAGCGTATCGAGCAGCGAAGCCTCATGCTCGGCGCGCATGTCGGTCGGCCTCGGCTTCCATTCGGCCGAGTCCGTGGTCAGCGTGGTGATGATGTCGTCGACGCCGCGGGTGACGCCGCCGTTGAAATCGCCGGCCCTGAATCGCGGCGTGATCGCGTTGGAGATGATGATGCTCGAAATGGCGTCGGTCAGCGTGCCCTCAAGCCCGTAGCCGACCTCGATGCGCACCCGCCGCTGGTTGGGGGCGATCAGCAGGAGGACGCCGTTGTTCTTCTTCGCTTCGCCCAGCTTCCAGGCGCGGAAGAGCGCGTTGGCGTAGGGCTCGATCTCCTCCCCGCCGAGCGACGGCACGGTCGCCACGACGAGCTGGATGCCTGACTTCTGCTCGAGATCGGCGAGCTTGCGCTCAAGATCGGCGATGGTGACCGGCGAGAGGATCTTCGCCTGGTCGACCACCCTGCCGGTCAGCGGGGGGAAGTTCGCCGCCGCAAGCGCAGCGAAGGCCCATAGCGCCGCGACCAGGAGGACAATCAGCGTCCGCGGCCAGGGGCGAGGCATCCGGACGCTCCCGTTTCGAGGACTAGAACTTCACCTTCGGCGCCGTCTGGGCCTCTGCATTGGCGGTGAACGGAACCATGGGCTGGGTGGAGCGAAACACCGTCTGCGCCCAGATGAGGGTCGGGAAGGTCCTGAGCGAGGTGTTGAAGTCCTGCACCGCGGCGACATAGTCCCTGCGGGCGACCGCGATGCGGTTCTCGGTCCCCTCGAGCTGGGATTGCAGCGCCAGGAAATTCTGATTCGACTTGAGGTCCGGATAGTTCTCGCTGATCGCGAGCAGCCGCCCGAGGGCGCCGCTGAGCGCATTTTGCGCGTCCTGCATCTGTTTGACCTTCGCCGGGTCGGTCAGGTCGTTGGCGTCGAGGTGGATCGAGGTCGCCTTGGCGCGCGCCTCGGTGACCGCGGTCAGCACATCCTTTTCCTGTTTCGCGTAGCCCTGGACGGTGGCGACGAGATTGGGGACGAGATCGGCGCGGCGCTGATACTGGTTCTGGACTTCCGCCCATGCCGCCTTGGCGGCCTCCTGCCTGGTCGGAATGACGTTGTAGCCGCAGGCGGAAACCGAGACGCCGATCAGCGCCAGCACGGCCAACGCTCGCAACCGCTGAAATAGGCCCATCGCCAACCCCTCCCGGCCAAGACCCGGTGGCTGCGCGGGTCGAGACCAATCATAGAGCGCCCGGCGCCATTAGGCCACC
>JBAUXQ010000121.1:0-56927 GCA_049584355.1 Roseiarcus sp.
ATGCGTGACGCCGTCGATCATCGCCACGTCGATCGTTTGGCCCTGTCCAGACTTTCGCGCCTCCAGCGCCGCCGCAAGCACGCCGACCGCCAAATAAAGCGCCCCGCCGCCGAGATCCGCTACCAGATTGAGCGGCGGCGGAGGTGGGCGGTCCGCATCTCCGATTGAATGGAGCGCGCCGGTGAGCGCGAGATAGTTGATGTCGTGGCCCGCTTCCTGAGCGACAGGCCCGGTTTGACCCCAGCCGGTCATCCTTGCGTAGACAAGGCTGGGATTGGCCTTGCGACAGACCTCCGGCCCGAGGCCAAGGCGCTCCATTACGCCGGGACGAAAGCCTTCGAACAGGACGTCGGCCTTCGTAACCAGTTGCAGCACTGTCGTCACGGCTGCCGGTTTTTTCAGGTCGAGGGCAACGGAGCGCTTGTTGCGATTGTAGAAGTCGAAGCGCCGCTGGGTGTCGGGCTCGGCTCCCGCTCCAGCAACACGGTCGATGCGGACGACATCGGCCCCAAGATCTCCCAAGAGGCCGCCCGCGAAAGGGGTCGGGCCGATGCCGCCCATCTCGATGACCCGAAACCCCTGCAACGGTCCTGTCACGCGGCGCTCCCCTGTTGACGATAGGCCTTCAATCCATCTCCGCGAAACGCGCAATCGCGCAGCCAAGGCGAAGGCGCGAAACGGACGCCATACGTGCGGGCGAAAGTTTCGCAGGCAGTGACGAATGGCTCTAGGCCGAAGTCCTCCACCCAACGCAGAACGCCCCCAACTTTCTTGGGGAAGCCCAGCCCCAGAACGGAGGCGGCGTCTGCGTCGTCGGCCGTGGCGATCCCGCCCTCTTCCAGGCAGCGGAGCGCTTCCCGCGCCTCCGCGACGAGTAGGCGCAGTTTGACGGTCTCAAGATCGGGTTGCCGCGCAGCGGGAGGGAAGGCTGCGGCGAGCTTTATCCACGGCGTTCTGAGCCCATCCGCAGGCCAATCGAAGAAGCCGCCGCCCGCGCGACGACCGCCACGGCCCGATTCCAATAGATGCGCAAGCGCAGGCTCCGCGAGGGGCCGGCAAAAGCGCAGCTCCAACCCATCCGCGTGAGCCTGTCGCGCTTGCTGCAGATTGAGGCCGATGCCGGTCTCATCGAGCATCGCAAGCGGTCCCAGCGTGCGGCCGTTAGCCAGCGCTGCTTCTTCGATCAATGTCGGCGCGACCCCCTCGACGAGCATTGCGACGCCCTCGTCGAGATAAGCGGCGAAGACGCGGGTGGCGAAGAATCCGGGCCCGTCGCGAACCAGCACGGGCCTTTTGCCGACGGCTTCGAGAAAGGCCAGCGCGGCGGCGATCGTCGTCTCGGCGGTCTCCGGACCTTTCACGACTTCAACAAGCGGCATTCGCTCGGCCGGCGAGAAGAAGTGCAGTCCGAGAAAGCGCTCGGGCGCGCGCAAAGTCGCGGCGAGACCCGCGATGGTCAATCCGGACGTGTTGGTGGCGACAATAGCGTTCGGCGCGGCGGCCTCGATCTGGGACAGAACCTCGGTTTTGAGCTGCCGATCTTCGGGAACGCTCTCGATCACCAGCGCGCAACCGGCGACGCCGTCCCGCGTGAGAGCCGAGGCCCTCACGCGGGACAAGATTGCGGCTTCGCTTGCACCGTCAAGCCGAGCGCGCGAAACCTGCCGCCGGAGCGAGGACGACAGTCTCTCGCGTCCCGCTTGCGCCGCCTCCACCGTCCGGCCACAGAGCCAGACTTCGATTCCCGCCGCGCCAAGCGCCTGCGCAATCCCGAGGCCCATTAGCCCGGGCCCTACTACGCCGACGCGGCGCGCCTTGGACTCAGCGGTGAAATGTGACGGCATCGTCGACATGCGCACGCCCGACGCGCGCAGCGTTCGCTTTCACGCTTGGGTCTTCGTACCCAAAGGAGATGCCGAAAAGCAGCTTGTAGTTCGGGGCCACGCCCAGATGTTGACGCACGATGTCTGGAAAAAGTCCAAGCGCTCCCTGCGCGCAAGACGCGATGCCCCGCGCCGTCAGCGCCAGCATCAACGTCTGCGCGTACATGCCAATGTCGGTCGCCTCGCGCGTGTCAAAGGGCTCGGGCATGAAGATGAAGACGGCGTGCGGCGCGTCGAAGAAAGCGTGATTGCGGATATAGGCGATCTTGCGGCCGACGAGATCCCGCCGCTCAACGCCCATCGCGCCATAAAGCTTCTGTGCGGCATCGACCTGCCGCTCGCGATGGACGCCGCTGAACTTGCCCTCTGCCGGCCAGTCCGGCTTGATAGGCTCGTCACGCATGCCGGCCGCAACCAGCGCCTCGCGAAGCTTCTTCAGTTTGGCGCCCGTTACGACATGCGGCGCCCACGGCTGCACATTGCAATTCGAAGGCGCAAACTGCGCCAGTTCAAACACTTCTCGTAGCGTCGTCTCCGGCACTTCGTCGGGCAGGAAGCCCCGCACGGATCGGCGGCGACGGATCGATTCGTCGACGCTCATCACGGTTCGCTTGTGCAGGCTCACGGCGCCTCCTCAATCAACCTGACGCCGCGCTTGGCGTAGGCGCGCGCGAGACGGCGTCCGATCCGCGCTGCGTCGGGCAGTTCGCTATTGCCGAGATCCCCGCGCGCCGCAACACCCGCGCTCCCGACCGCGCCACGGAACATCGCGAAGACCTGATGAAAGCGGGTCAGCCGCTCTTTGGCGCCCGACAGCGCGTAATAAAGCTCGAGATAATCGTGCTCGGAAGGAATGCCCATCTCTTCAAGAGGCAGGCCGAGCAGGCCGCCGTTCTCATCAGGCGCCATACGCCAGGCCTGACTGTTGAAGGCAAGATCGACGAGGGGATGTCCGAGTGTCGAAAGCTCCCAATCCAGCACGCCAATGACGCGCGGTTCGCTCTTGTGGAAAATCGCGTTGGCTATGCGGAAGTCGCCATGGCAGAGAGACAGCGCCTCACTTTCGGGTACGCGCTCAGAAAGCCAACGCACCACACGGTCGAGGTCCGGATTGTCGTCGTCGCCTCGCCGGAACTGCGCCCATTGGCTGGACCAGCGACTGAGCTGCCGCGCGAAATAGTTGCCTGGCTTACCGAAATCGCTAAGTCCGAGCGCGTGGTAGTCGAGCTTGTGGATGGCGGCGAGCGCCGCGCACATCGAGCGAAAAAGCTCTCGCCGCTCATCCGGTCGCAAGCCCGGCGTAGCGAACTCATGGAAGACGCGGCCATCGAGCCATTCCATCAGATAGAAAGGCGTCCCGATGACGTCGCGGTCCGCGCAGTAGCGAAAGGGCTTCGGCGTCGGCACGGCGGCGCCCTGAAGGGCCGTGAGCACGCGATACTCTCGGTCGATCGCATGCGCTGAGGGCATCAGGACGTTGTTCGGCTGCTTGCGCAACACCGCACGCCAGTCGCCGCGCTTTAGGAAATAGGTGGGATTCGACATACCCCCCTGCGTGCGCTGCACGCGAACAAGTTCGGAGCCGCCGAGCCAGCTCTTCAAGTATTCGTCGAGCCGGTCGACTTCGAAGTCGACGCCGCGATGAAGGGCGGCCGTCTGCGTCATGCGGCACTCGCGCGTTTGCCGCCGAAGCCGAACAGATATTGCGCGACCCGCCGCATCTGCACCTCCTCCGTGCCCTCGGTGATGCGGTAGCGGCGGTGGTGGCGATAGATATGTTCGAACGGCAGCGCGCGGCTGTAGCCGATCCCGCCGTGCACCTGCATCGCGCGGTCCGCCGCCTCGCAGCAAAGGCGGTTCGCGCGGAAATTGCAGATCGACACCATGTCGCTGATCTCCAGCGGGTTCTGCCGGTCCATCTGCCAGGCGGTACGGAAGATGTAGTTGCGCACCATCTCGTACTCGGCCCAGAGCTCGACCAGCGGGAACTGGATCGCCTGCTTCTTGGCGAGCGGCTCGCCGAAAGCGACACGTGTCCTGGCGTACTTGACCGCCTCCTGGATACAGTAGCGGGCGGCGCCGGCGCTAGCGGCGGCCTGGCGGATGCGGTTCTCGTGGACGAAGCGCTGCGCGACGACGAGGCCTTCGCCCTCTTTGTGTAGAATCGCGCTGTTCGGCACGCGCACGTTCTTGAGCTCCGTTTCCGCGTGGTCGGTCGGCATGTTGAACGTCCAGTGGTTGTAAAGGACGTTGTGGCCGGGCGTGTCCGTAGGCACAATGAAAGCGGTGATGCCCTTGGCTTCGCCCGGCTTCCCCGACGTGCGGGCGAAGACGAGATTGGCGTGCGCGCGCGCGACCTGGCTGTTCCAGCGCTTGAGCCCGTTCAGAATCCAGTGGTCGCCGTCGCGAACGCCGATCGTCTCCAGCCACGTCGCGTCGCTGCCGTGACCGGGCTCTGTCAAACCGAAAGATAGATGCTTCTTCCCAGTAAGGATGCCTTCGATATAGGTCTTCTGCTCCTCGGTCCCGTAGTCGGCGAGCGCCGGAATGATCGGGAAATTGCCGACGATAGAGGATTCGTCCTGCAGGTCGTTGTGCAGGCCGAGCCCCTTGGCGGCGAGGTGCTCGCGAATCGCCGCGATGGCAAGATTGGAGGCCGCCGAGCCGCCGCAGGATTTCGGCAGTCCGTAGCGCAAATGGCTGGCCTTGTCGGCGCGATGCTCCATTTCAGAAATCAGTGCGCGCCATTCCGCCCGCGGACGCCCGTCGTGATCCCAGTCCGTCCGAGCATGCTCGCGCCGGTGGTCGAAGAACTGCATATTCTCCCGCTCGAGCGGCTTGATTTCGGCCTCGATGAACGCGTCGAGCTCCGCAAGCTTGTCGATGATCTCCTTGGGCAGGTCGAAGTCCACAGGCACGTCTCCCTCTGCGTCACATTTGACTTCAGACAAACACTAAGCCAACACATAGTAAGCTTGTTTACTAAATCCGTCAAGCGAGAAAAGCGATCAGGATGGCAGCGCGATCCGCCCGTAAGGGTGCGTGCTGCTGACGCCGCCATCGACCGAAAGCAATTGCCCGTCCACATAGGATGAATCGTCGCTGGCGAGGAACGCGGCGGCAGCCGCGATTTCCTCGGCCCGGCCGGGACGCTTGAGCGGCGTCACTTGGCCGAGCTTTCCCTCGATGCCGCGAGCCCGCGCGTCCTCGAACATTTTGCGCGTCAATTGCGTTTCGACGAGGCCGGGCAGGACTGCGTTCACCCGCACGCCGGTTCCGGCGAACGCGTTGGCTGCAGTCTGCGCGAGATTGTTCACCGCCGCCTTGCTCGCACTGTAGGATATCGCGCCCGCGTTGGCCCGCAACGACGCAGCCGAAGAAGTGAGGATTATCGAGCCGTACCCCTTCGCCGTCATGTGGCGGCCCGCGTATTTTATGGCAAGGAAACAGCTGATTGTGTTTATCCGGTAGACCTCCTCCCACTCGTCTACCGTCTGTTCCAACAGCGGCGTGTTCGTGCCGGTGACGCCGATATTGGCGAAGAACACTTCGAGCCCGCCGAGCTCACTGACGCAGCGCTCGACGATCGCAGCGACGTTCTCTTCCTTGGACGCGTCGGTGATCATGCCCGACGCGGCGCCGCCTTCGGCGCGGATCGCCTCGACCGTCTCGTTTGTGTTGGCGGCGCGTCCGACGACGAGCATGGCTGCGCCCTCCCTTGCGAAGCGGATCGCGCTTGCGCGACCAATGCCGCTGCCGCCGCCCGTGACGACGGCACGCTTGCCTTCGAGCCGCTTCATGCCTTGCTCCTATCTGGCAGGAACCGTCCAGCCGCCATCCGCCACGATGACGGCGCCCTGCACGTAGCTCGCGTCGTCGCTCGCGAGGAACGTGGCGAGAGACGCGATCTCGTCTGGCTCTCCGAACCGACCGAGCGGCATCTCCGCCTGTCTGGTCTCGATGGTCGCCTCATCGAACTGGGCGATCGAGGCCGGCGTGCCGATCATGCCCGGGCAGATCGCGTTGACACGGATCTTCTTCGGGCTGAGCTCGACAGCTGCCGCCCGAGAAAGCCCGATGACGCCAGCCTTCAGCGCAGAATAGGCGATCGAGTGCTTGGCCGGGTGAAGGGCAGAGACCGAGCTCAGATTGATAATCGAGCCGCCGCCTCGCTTTTCCATCTGAGCCGCCGCCGCCTGCATCGTCCAGAAAAGACCCTCCACGCCGACCGCAAGCATGCGTTCGGCCGTCTCGACGTCGATCTCGGCGAGCGGCTGAAACCGGGCCCAGACGGCGTTGTTGACGAGCACGGCCGCCGGCGCGTCGAAGTCGGCTTCGAGGCGCGCGAACGTGGCATGCACGTCTTCCCGTCGGCCGACGTCGAGTGTGTAGCCGCGGACTTCAAAGCCATTCGTCTTAAGGCCCTCAACGGCAGGTTCCAGTCGGCGCGCGCTGACATCCACGGCGGCGATGCGTCCCCCCTCGCGTCCGAAACGCTCCGCAATGGCAAGCCCGATTCCGCGCGCGGCGCCGGTCACGACGCAAACCCGATTCTTCAGCCGGGCGCTCAAGCTCTCGCCCTCTGCCCTGGGTCGCCGAACGCCTTCGCCTTTTCGCGCAAGTCGAACTTTTGTACCTTGCCAGTAGGTGTCTTTGGCAGATCTGCAACTATTTCCACGCGTTCGGGCCAATACTGCTTGGCGACCTTGTGATCGGCCATATAGGCTTGCACCGCTTTCAGATCGAGGGCGTGGCCCGGCCTCAACACAACGAAGGCGCAAACCCTCTCTCCGAGACGCGAGTCAGGATATCCGACCAGCGCCGCGGCCAGCACTGCGGGGTTCTTGAACAGCAGGTTCTCGATCTCCACCACCGGCACATTCTCGCCGCCGCGAATGACGACGTCCTTGATGCGGCCATTGATGCGGATGTAGCCCTCGTCGTCTATGTAAGCGAGATCGCCGGTATCGAACCAACCCTCCGAGTCGAACGGCTCCAAATCGGGACGCTTGTGGTAGCCCAGAAACATCTGCGCGCCGCGCACCATGAGGACGCTCGTTTCACCGACGGGCGCGGAGGAGCCATCGGCCCTGACCACCTTGACGGCCACGCCGGCCACTGGACGTCCATCCGTTGTGGACGACTTCTCAAGAGCGCGCTCCGGCTCCGTCAGGGTGCTCGCGAGCGCTTCCGTCATGCCCCACTGTGAACAGACTTTCACGTCGAGTTCACGGAAGGCCCGATCAATCAGCGCGGGCGGAATCGGCGCGCCGGCGCAAAGGAACTTGCGCAGCTTTGCCGGCTTCGGCGCCCCCGCCGCGACCGCCTCGCACATATCGGCAAGGAAAGTGGTGGCGCCGGCGGAGAAAGTGACGTCGTTGGCGGCCATGAGTGTCACGCCCCGGTTCGGCTCCCAGATGTCCTGGAAAACAACGGTCGCGCCAATCCTCAGGCCGAGCAGCATCCCCGCGGCGAAGCCGGTCATATGGCCGAGCGGCGAGCAGACGAGCAGCGCGTCGTGGGCGTCGAGGGCGAGACGCTCCGCAATCGAATCAGTGCAGGCGATCAGCGTGTTTAGGCTGTGCATCGCGCCCTTGGGCGAGCCGGTCGTGCCCGACGTGAACATCAGCACGGCCATTTCGTCCGGGGGAAGACCGCCAATCCCGCCGATGGGCGCGGGCGCGAGCCGCTCTTCGCCTGACAGCAGCGCCGTGTCGAAACCCATCGCGCCCTGGCCCTCGACGACCAAGACGTGCTCAAGCTTCGGCAAGGACGGCTGAAGAGATTTCGCCATCGCGGCGTGGTCGAAGCCACGAAAAAGCCGCGGGACCACAAGCACTTTGGTCTCGGCGAAGTCGAGGATGTAGCTCAATTCGCGTTCGCGGAAGATCGGCATCAGCGGGTTGACGACGGCGCCAACGCGGAACGCCGCGAGCACGACGACCGCAAACTCCCACCAGTTCGGCAATTGCACCGAAATGATGTCGCCGCGGCCGACGCCCAGGCGCTTCAAAGAAGCTGCCGCGCGAGCGACCGCATCGCCGAGTTCGGCGTAACTGAAATGGCGTTTCTCGGACCGATCGGACCGGTCCGCGATAAGAGCGAGCTTGTCAGGCGTGCGGGCGATGGTCCCCTGAAGGAACTCGTCGTAACTCTTGTCGACCCAGAAGCCAGCCTCCCGCATCGTCTTGGCGTGGGCGATGGGATCGAAGCGCGTTCCAGCCATCTGTTCCTTCCGCATGCGCTCGGCTCCCCCAAGGCAATCTAGTTAGCTAGCTTACTATACTTCTCGGCGGACGAGGCCAAGTCAAGCGAATTCTGCGGCTGTTTCTCATGTCAACTCCCCCGGCCTGAAAGCGAAGGGCCCGGCGAGATCCGCCCTGTAGCCGGATGCGTTGACGGATGAGGGTTGGCGTATCCGCGCGCCCGCGGCGATTCCCCGCGCCGCGCCCGTCACGACGCAGACCCGATCGCCCAGTCGGAAGCTCAGGCGCTCGCCCGTTGTGAAACGTCGCCGAAGGCCTTGGCCTGCTCGCGCAAGAGGAATTTCTGCACCTTGCCGGCCGGCGTCCTGGGGAGATCGGCGACGATCTCCACATGCTCGGGCCAATATTGTTTGGCGACCTTGTTCTCAGCCAGATAGGCCTGCATTGCTTTCAGATCGAGGCTATGTCCAGGCCTCACCGCGATGAAGGCGCAAGCCTTTTCCCCAAGACGCGAGTCGGGATATCCGACCAGCGCTGCGGACAGCACTGCGGGGTGCTTGAACAGCAGGTTCTCGATTTCCACGACCGGCACATTCTCGCCGCCTCGAATGACGACGTCCTTGGTGCGGCCATTAATGCGGATGTAGCCGTCGTCGTCCATGTAGGCGAGGTCGCCCGTGTCGAACCAGCCTTCCGCATCGAACGGCTCCATTTCTGGGCGTTTGTAGTAGCCGAGGCACATTTGGGCGCCGCGCACCATGAGAAGACCGGTTTCGCCGAGGGGCGCGACACCGCCGTCCAAGCGGACGACCTTAACGGCGACGCCTTCCAGCGGCCGACCGTCCGTTTTGGACGACTTCTCTAGCGCGCGTTCCGGCTCCGTCAGCGTGCTCGAAAGCGATTCCGTCATGCCCCAGAGCGAGCAGACTTTGAGATCGAGCTCACGGTAGACGCGGTCGATCAACGCAGGCGGAATCGGCGCCCCGGCGCAGAGGAACTTGCGAAGCTCGGCCGGCTTCGGCGCGCCCGCTGCAACCGCCTCGCACATGTCGGCGAGAAAGGTGGCGGCGCCGGCGGAATAGGTCGCGCCCTCGGCGGCCATGATCGTCACGCCACGTTTCGGCTCCCACACGTCCTGGAAAATGACGGTCGCGCCAATCTTGAGGCCGAGGAGCATTCCGGCGGCGAAGCCCGTCATATGGCCGAGCGGCGAGCAAACGAGCATCGTATCGCTCTCGTCGAGACCGAAACGACCGGCGAGCGCGATGTTGCAGGCCACCAGCGTATTCAGGCAGTGCATCACACCCTTGGGGGAGCCGGTGGTGCCCGAGGTGAACATCAGCACGGCCATCTCGTCGGGGGGCAGCGCGCCGATTTCGCCGATCGGCGGCGGCTCAAAGCGTTCTCGTCCGGAGAGCAGCGCGGCGTCGAAGCTTGACTCCCCGTCGCCGTCGACCGCGATGATATGCTTGAGCTTCGGCAGGGACGGCTGGAGCGACTTCGCCATCGCCTCATGATCGAAACCGCGAAACAGCTTCGGCGCGATGAACGCCTTGGTCCCCGCGAAGTCGAGCATGTAGCTCAATTCGTGCTCGCGGAAAATCGGCATCAAAGGGTTGACGACGGCGCCGACGCGAAACGCCGCGAGCGCGATCACCGCGGACTCCCACCAGTTCGGGAGTTGCACCGACACGACGTCGCCGCGACCGATGCCGAGCCGCTTCAGCGAAGCGGCGGCGCGAGCGATCAGATCGCCGAGTTCGACGTAAGTGAACCGGCGTTTCTCGACGCGATCCGACCTGTCCGCCAGCAGCGCGAGCTTGTCAGGCGTGCGAGCGATCGTCTGCTGCAGGAACTCGTCGTAGTTCTTGTCAATCCAAAAGCCGTCGTGGCGCATCGCCTTGGCGTGGGCGACGGGATCGAAGTGCGTTCCAGCCATGGTTTCCTCCCAGGCGCGAGGCCGCTCAGGGCATCTCGTTAACTAGCTTACTATCCGACAGGCTGCAGCCAAGTCAAGCCGACACTCGCGCGCTTGTCGCGGAGCACGGTCCGGCCTTCGGACGTCACCCCCATTTTGGAGACCGGAAAGCGAACGGGCCGCCGAGATAGGCTGGATAACCGGCCTGCCTTACAGCTGCATAGTCAGCGACGCGCAAGTCTTCGTCCGTGCGCCCTACGGCGAGCGGCGCAACCGCGTCGTGAATTCGCCGCAACGCTGCGAGCGCTCGCCGGGCTTGCGGGTCATCGCTCTCGACCCAGTAGCCAGGGCGCACGCGTTCGCGCGCGATTTCCGCGCTCACCGGGCTCTTGAAGCCGGCAGCCGCCAACGCAGGCGCGTCTCCCGACGGTTCGCTCATGACGGCGCTGACGGCGCTCACCGTCTTTTCAACCAGATCGGGCGCCTCCTGCTTGCGCTCGAGCCTTTCGAAATCCACGCGGCCGAGGAACATCGTCTGGATCATCGCGCGCGGCTCAGGGCGCAGGACGAGGTGCGAGAAGCTGGTCATCTCGCTCCGGATGGCGCCCTCGAAGCTCTGCGGTAGGCCGTATTCGACGCAGTCGAGAATGGCGAACAGAGCAGGATAGTGGCCAAGCGAAGTCTTTAGCATCGCGCGCTTCACCGGCGCGAGTTCGGCGCTGACATCGGCTGGCGCTGGAGGAACCCAATCGTCGCGGTCCCAGGGCTGCGCCGCCGAAGGCGCCGACAGCAGCCAGTCTTCCGCCGCCGCGATGTCCTCGCCGGGTTTGACCACAGCGTGGGCAAGACCCGCCTTGATCGCGGCTTCGCCGGAAAGCCGAGCGCCATCCAAAAGGATCGGCATTGCGGCCTCGACCCCGATCAGTCGCGGCAGCCGCTGAGTCCCGCCAGCGCCCGGAAGCAGCCCCACCAGGGACTCGGGAAGACCGATCGCCGCGCGTTTGTCGTCGGTTAGCACGCGGTAGTGCGAGGCGAGCGCGAGTTCGCCTCCGCCGCCCAGCGCCAAACCCGCGATCGCGACGGCGACCGGTTTGCCGCAAGTTTCCAAGGCGCGCAGGGCGAGGCTGAGGCGGAAGAAATGATCGTACGCGGTCCTGAAGCGGCGCGGCTCGGGCGTCGCCACGATCATATCGTAGGCGGCCCAGATTTCCGGCAGGTTGGCGCCGGCGCAAAACCCGCTGGCCTTGCCCGAGCGAATCACCGCGCCGCGCACGTCGGCCTCTTCGAGCCATCGCGCGATGCGGCCGATCTCGACAATCGCGAGTTCGGAGAACACGTTCATCGCGCGGCCCGGCGCGTCGAACACGACATGAACGAGGCCGTTGTCCTTTCGCTCGAGGCGGAATTCGGAGAGCTGCGGCGCCGGAATGGTCATGTCGGTCCTCGCGGAGAACGCATCAGGTCAGAACGCGACGCGATCGCCACCCTTCAGTTCCAGGATCTCGCGGGCCTCGTCCGGGGTGGCGACGTCGAGCCCGAGCCCATCGATGATCTTGCGTACCTGAGTCACTTGGCTTGCATTGGTCGACGCGAGCTGTCCGGCTCCAAGCCAAAGGCTGTCTTCAAGCCCAACGCGCACGTTGCCGCCCATCGATGCCGCCATCGCCGCGACCGGCATCTGGTTACGGCCGGCGCCCAGCACGGACCAGCGGTAGTTGTCGCCGAACAGCCGGTCCGCAGTGCGCTTCATGTGCATGACATCGTCCGCATGCGCGCCGATGCCGCCGAGCAGACCGAAGCAAGTCTGAATGAAG
Organism: Roseiarcus sp.; assembly: GCA_049584355.1. Classification (GTDB taxonomy): domain Bacteria; phylum Pseudomonadota; class Alphaproteobacteria; order Rhizobiales; family Beijerinckiaceae; genus Roseiarcus. Next base: position 11,822 of record JBAUXQ010000121.1, read on the forward strand.
AGGGGCGGCTTCACCAGCCCTTCGGCAAAGAAATAATGCAGATTGTAGAGATGGCTCGTGTCATAGCATTCAAACTCGTAGCGGGTCCCAGTGGCGTTGAGGGTATCGAGCGCGTAACGAATGTCCTTGAAGCTGTTGCGAAAGACGAGATCGTACGAGCCCTCGAGCATCTTGGGCTCCCAGTCGTGCTTGAACGTCTTGTAGCGTTTGAGCATCGGAAAGAGGCCGAAGTTCATCGAGCCCATGTTCAGCGAGGCGATCTCCGGCTTCCACTTTTCCGCCGGGCGTACGCGCTCCTCGATTGCCATGAAGGGCGCACCGCCGGTCGTCAGATTGACAACCACGTTCGAGGACTGTTTGATCACTTTGAGAAACGGCTCGAATGCCTCGGGGCTCTGATCGGGCCGGCCGTCTGTCGGATTGCGCGCGTGCAGATGCACGATTGCCGCGCCTGCTTCCGCCGCGCCCAATGCGGACGTCGCAATCTCCTGCGCGGTCACCGGCAGATGCGGCGACATCGAGGGCGTATGGATCGAGCCCGTAACGGCGCAGCTGATGATGACTTTCCGCTTCCCCATAACGTTTCCTCCAATGCCTCAGAATTTGCTCGCCGCCGCGGCCCAGGCCTCGCCAAGTCGTTCCCGATGGAGAGGCGCGGCGACGGCGATCAACGCTCGCGCGCGCTCGTGATGATCGAGGCCGCGCAGGTCCGCGGCCCCGTATTCGGTGACGATAACGTCCGTATCCATCCGTCCCAACGAAACAGGGCCGGAATTCGCGCCCGGCGCGATGACGCGGCTGACCGCGCCTCCGGCCGTCGACGCCGCGAGAGCGAGAATGCGCAATCCGCCCCCGGCCCAAACGCCTCGCGCGAAATCGGACGCGCCCCCCGGACCGGACATCAAGCCATCGGGTCCGAATTCGGCGTAGGCCTGCCCGTAGAGATCGACTTCTAGCGCCGAATTGAGCGACACGGCCTTTTCGAGACCCGCGACGACGCACGGCGCGTGCGTGTAGGACACCGGATGAAAGCAATAGGCGCCGGAACTCACGCGATCGTAGAGGCGAGCCGAGCCGATCGCGACGCCACCGGTGACGCTAACGCCGGACGCCAGCGCCCCTGCGTCTTCGAGGTCCACGACCGCCTCGGGGATGAGGCCCGAGTGGATCTTCAGGTTTCGCCGTCCTCTCAGCGCGCGCAACGCTGCCGTCGGGATCTTGCCGAGGCCCATCTGGATCGTCGCGCCGTCCTCAACGAACCTCGCGACATTCTCGCCGATCGCCTGCGACAGGGAATTGTCTCCGTCGCTCGCGAAGCCGAGCAAGTCCTGCTCCGCCTCGACATAAGCCGTTAGTGCACCAAGCGGAATCCGGCACGGACCGGCGACGGTTGGCAGACGAGGATTGATATGCGCGATGCGGACCGGGATTCGCGGCCAAAGCTCAGCAAGAAAATCGACGACCGGCCCGAAGCCGCAAGAGCCGCCAGCGTCAGGCGGCGTCGTCATGAAAAGCGCGGCATCGATCGGAACGGATCTGAGCCGGGCGAGAATTTCGCGATAGCACAATGGAAGGAACCTCACTGCGGATCCCGATGCTTTCAGTTCCGGCGTCAGAAAGAAGGTCTCCACCCGGCATTTTGGATTAGCGAGGTAAGTGCACGTGTTGAGGCCGGGCACGAATATTCCGGTGAAGGTCATCGCGTTTAGGCGCTCGCCGGCGCGCATCACTGCCTCCGCCAGCAGAAGCGATTCCCCCGAGCAGCCGGCGACCAGTGTACGCCCGCCCGGCGGCAGAGCCGATGCGAGGTCCTGCAGGCCGAGGCGCCAGGGGGCCATCCGCGACGGTCCGTTCCGTCACTTCACGTGCTTGTGGAAGTCAGGCTTGCGCTTCCCCATGAAGGCGCGCACGCCCTCCTTCGATTCCTCGGTTTCGTAGAAGAGCTTGACCGCGCTCAACATCGCCAGGCTGATGCCGCGGATGCTTTCGCTATCGGCGTTGAAGGACCGCTTGGCGAGCGCAAGGGCTGTCGGCGACCGCTCGGCGAGAATGTCCGTCCAGGCCTTCACAGCGGCGTCGAGTTCGGCGAATGGCACGACCTTATTGACGAGGCCCATCTCTAAAGCTTGCTGCGCTGTGTATTGTTCGTTGAGGAACCACATCTCTCTCGCGCGCTTGTCGCCGATATGACGCGCCAGCAAGGCTGTGCCCCATCCAGCGTCGACCGAACCAACCTTAGGCCCCACCTGACCAAATTTCGCGGTGTCGGCGGCGATCGTGAGGTCGCACAGCGTCGCGAACACATTGCCGCCGCCGATCGCAAAGCCGTTGACCCGCGCGATGACCGGCTTCGGTACGTCGCGGATGATCGACTGAAATTCGTCGATCGGCAGGCCGACAATGCCACGTCCGTCGTACTGGCCCTCGTGGGCGCTCTGGTCGCCGCCTGTGCAGAAGGCCTTGTCGCCGGCGCCCGTCAGCACGATCGAGGATATGCCCTTGTCATAGCCGGCGATCTGGAACGCCCTGATCAGCTCCTCCATCGTCTGCGCGCGAAACGCGTTGTAGAGCTTCGGCCGGTTGATGATGATCCAGGCGGCGCGATTGTCGCGCGGTTCGTAAAGGATGTCTTCGAATACGGGGGCGTCGGTCATTGGCCGGTTTGTCCTATCAGTTGGTCCGGAATTTCAGATCATGTTCATGCCGCCGGCGACGGATATCGTCTGCCCGGTGATGAAATTTGCGTCTTCTGACGCGAGAAAGGCGACGATGCCGGCGTAATCCTCCGGTTCCCCCATGCGCTTGAGCGGTATGCCGCGGACCATCGCGTCCTTCCACTTCACTGCCTGCTCGCCTTCGCCGAGCACCGTCGCCATCATCGGCGTATTGGTCGGACCGGGGCAGACCGCGTTGAGCAGCACGCCCTTAGTTGCGAGCTCGCGCGCAACGGACTTGGTAAAGCTGATGAGGCCGCCCTTGCAGGCGGAATAGACCGCTTCGTTGCTTGTGCCGACGCGTGCGGCGTCGGAAGCGATGTTGATGATCCGCCCGCCTTTGCGCGCCACCATCAGCGGCGCAATGACATGATGCGTGTTCAGCGGTCCGTAGAGGTTGATCCGAATGATCTTGTCCCACAACGCTTGGTCGGTCGAGAGGAACGGCGCCGGCCGGTCCCAGCCGGCGTTGTTGACCAGCGCCCAAATCGGCCCGAGCTCGCTCTCGACCTTCGCGACGGCGGCGCTCACCGCCGCATAGTCGCCGACGTCGAGTTCGTAGCTCCTGACGGTCGCGCCGCCCGCGAGCTTTTCCGTCTCCTTCGCGGCCCCCAGCTTGAGGTCGAAGATCGCGACCTTGCAGCCATCCTCGGCAAGGCGCAACGTCAGTGCGCGCCCGATCCCCTGTCCGCCGCCAGTCACAACGGCGACCTTATCTTTCAATCCACGCAACGATCCTCTCCCTTCAAACCACGATGTTGTCTTCGGCGTTCTCGTTCTCTTCCGCCTCGCCGCCGGCCATTTCGAGCAGCGTCTCCTTCAAAGCGCGCAGCGTTTCGGCTGCCTGCTCGAGCGCCGCCTCGGGGATGCGGCTCAGGATCTCCAGCTCGACGGCTTCGACGCTTTCGCGAATGGCGTTGACAGTCTTCGAGCCAGCCCGCGTGAGGTAGACGCGTCGCGCGCGCCCGTCATTATGATCGGCGCGCCTTTCCACGAAGCCGGCCGCCTCCATGCGATCGAGAAGGCCGCCGACCGCCACCTTCGTCAGGTCGAGGTCCGAGGCGAGCGCGGTCTGGGTCATTCCGTCCCGTCGTGAAAGAAACGCCAGCACCCACCATTGCGAACGGGTGATTCCGAGCGGCTTCAGCGCCCGGTCCACCACCACACGGCGCAACCGCGAGACGTCGTGGATCAGGAAGCCGAAGCGGAGACTGGTGTTCAAATCTCTGGCCAAGTCGATGTCCTCGCTCACAACGCCTCAAGCACGCGTTTCGGCTTTGCTGTCAGACGCCCTTTGAACATTTCCCGCGCGATGATGGTCTTCATCACCTCGATCGAGCCGCCCGCGATCTTGACAACGCGCGCGTCCGCGTAAGCGCGGCAAATCGGATATTCCCACATGTAACCCCAACCGCCGAAGAGTTGCAGGCACTTGTCAACCGCCTCGCAGTGCAGCTCCGACGTCACCATCTTCGCCATCGCGGCGTCCACCGGGTCCAGCTTTCCTCGACGGAAGAGATCGATGCACTTGTCGGTGAAGACGCGCGCCATGGTCGCCCGCGCCTTGAGGTCCGCGAGCACGAACTGCGTGTTCTGAAAATCGGCGATCGTTTGACCGAAGGCCTTGCGCTCTGACGTGTAGTCGACCGTCCAATCGATGACGGTTTCGGTCACGGTCGCGGATCGGATAGCCTGCGCCAGGCGCTCCTGAGGCAGCTTGGTCATCATCAGCACAAAGCCGCGCCCCTCCTGCCCCAGCATGTTCGACGCGGGCACGCGCACGTTCTCAAAGAACAGCTCGGACGTGTCCTGCGCCTTCATGCCGAGCTTTTCCAGATTGCGCCCGCGGGTGAAGCCCGGTCTGTCCGATTCAACAAGAAACAGGGTCACCCCGCCGGCGCCCGCGCTGGCGTCCGTTTTCGTCGCGAGCACGATGACGTCGCAGAGCTGTCCGTTCGAGATAAAAACCTTCTGACCGTTGATGACGAACTCTCCGCCATGGCGTTTGGCCTGCGTGCGCACGGCCTTGAGGTCGCTGCCGGCGTGCGGCTCCGTCATGCCGAGTGAGCCGATCGCCTCGCCCCGGACCATTTTCGGCAGCCAGTGGCGCTTCTGCTCCTCTGAGCCGAAGGAGAGGATATAGGTCGCCACAAGATCGGTGTGGATGAGGAAGCCCGGTCCGCTGGCGCCGACGCGCCAGAGCTCCTCGAACACGACGACATCGAACAGGTAGTCGAGACCCAGTCCGCCGTATTCCTCGGGCACAGTGCAACAGAGGAGCCCCTGCTCGCCCGCCTTGAGCCAGAGCTCCCGCGGGACGATCCCATCGTGCTCCCATTGCGCATGATAGGGCACAATTTCGTTCTCGACGAAGCGACGGACAGTCTTGCGCCAAATCTCGTGCTCTTCGTCAAACAGGGAGCGTTCGATCATGATCTCGTCTCTCTTCGCGTTGTTCAGGCGACGGTCGCGCGCTGCGCCTTGTCTCGCTGGGTCGAACGCTGGATCGCTTCGCGCGCCACGCGCCACTGTTCGTCGGTCAGCGCAGTCAGATCCGCGAAGGTGGACGGTCCGGCAAGATGCTGGCCACCGTCGATCGCGATTGTCTGGCCGGTCAGGTAGTCGCAGCCGTCGGAGAGGAGGAACACGATCAGATTCTGCAGTTCCTGAATCTGTCCGTAGCGCCCGAGCGGCACCGTGTCCGGGGTCGTCGCGGACGACTTGGCGTCAGGGATTGGATTAAGCTTCTCCCAGGCGCTTTCGGTCGGGAAAGGCCCTGGGGCGGTCGCATTGAGCCGAATGCCATACCGGCCCCATTCCACTGCGAGCGACATCGTCATGGCGTGCAGCGCCGTCTTCGCCATGGCTGAAGGCACCACGAAGGCGGAACCTGTCCAGACCCAAGTGACGAGATTGCTGACGACCGAGCCTTTCAGTCCGCCCGCGATCCAGCGTTTGCCGGCCGAAAGCGTAACATGGAAGCTGCCGTCCATTACCGTCGAAGTGACGGCGCGAAAGCCGCGCGGACTGAGCTCCTTGGTCGGAGCGATAAAGTTGGCTGCGGCGTTGTTGACCAGGCCGGTCAATGGACCCTCTGCCCAAATCCGGTCCATCATCGCCTCGACCTGGTCGGCGTCCCTGATGTCGCAGATATGCGGCGACGCGGCCAGAGAGGCCTGCGCGGAAATCTCAGCCGCGGCGTCCTCGAGAACTTGCGGGCGCCGGCCGCAGATGTGGACCTTCGCGCCCTTCGCTGCGAGCGCCTTGCCGATCTCCTTGCCAAGTCCGCTGCCTCCCCCAGTGACCAGAATGGATTTGCCTTTCAACGCGTCATCGCGAAAGATATCCATGCTCATAATGGCGCGCCCCTCGGAGATGATGGGTTCGACGCGGCTTTGATGATCGCGTTGATAAACATATTTACAAATCCTCCGAAAGCTGTCAAGCGTCTGTCGCGAGACAACCGAGGGCGGGAAACTTGAGTCCAGGTGAAGAGGCGTCGAATCGCAACAGAGGCATCGCCGCTGTGGGCGCATACGCCCCGTTGTTGCGGCTAGATCGCGCCTCCGCCGCCCGAACGTTGAAATTCTCCGGGCTTGGCGGCCGCGGCGCAGGTTTTCGCGCCGTCGCAGGCTGGGATGAGGACGCATTGACGCTTGCGCTTGAAGCGGCGCGCCTCGCGAGTCGCAAGCCCGACGCCGTTCGCTTCGCCTCGACCTCGGCGCCCTTTCTGGAGCGGTCTCATTCGACGCTCCTGATCGATGCCCTCGCATTATCAGAGGAAACGCGCGGATACGACGCCGCTGGCTCACGCCGCTGCGCGGTCTCGGCCTTGCTGGAAGCTTTGCTAGGGCAGGGCGAAACGCTGATCGCCTCAGGCGAGCGCCGGCCGGGCAGGCCCGGAAACGCCTTGCATCTGGCTGAAGGAGACGGGGGCGCCGCCGCGTTGGTCGCCGACGGCGGCGCAGCCCGGCTGATCGGCTGGTCAACTTTGTCGCACGATCTCATCGACGTCTACGCGTCGCGCGAGCATCCCGACCCATACCCGTATGAAGAGCGCTTTGTGCGAGAGACCACCGTCTCAAACGTGATCGCTCCCACCATTCGCACAGCCCTTTCGCGGGCTGGTCTGGAGCCGACGGCGATATCGGTCGCGGCCGTTCATGAGCCGCTACCGGGGGCATGGAAAGAGATTGGGCGCGCGACGGGAATCGGCGCGCCCAACGTTGCGAGCGAGGTTGCGCAAAGCCTGGGCGACCTCGGCGCCGCACACGCGCTTCTTGCCTTCGCCCTAGCCTGCTCCAAGGCGCGCGCCGGCGACTGCGTGCTGCTCGCCGGCTTCGGCAGCGGTTGCGATGCTCTGGTCTTCGAGATGACCGGGCCGATGCCGGGCGCGGATCGCGCGGCGGAGGTCGTCAGTCGCGGTCTCGTCTTCGACGAATACGTGCGATTCCTCAGCCTCAATGGCGCGCTTGACCTCGATTGGGGCGTGCGTTCGGAATTTGAACAAAAGGCGCAAGCGACAGTGCTCGAGCGCTATGGGCGAGACATGATCGGCTTCATCGGTGGGCGCGACACGAAAGGCAACGTACAGTTCCCCAAGAGTCGCATCCCGGTGCGACCCGACGCCGATGGGCCCGAACCGCTGCAGGACGTACGCCTCGCCGACGAATTTGCGACGATCGTCTCCGTCACCGCTGACCGCCTCAATTATACGCCGGATCCGCCGTTCTGGTTCGGCCTCGCGCAGTTCGACAACGGCGCACGCGTAATGATGGAGTTCACCGACGCCGACGCGCGCGGGTTTTCCGTGGGAGATCGCGTTCGGATGCGGCTTCGGATCAAGTCGCGCGACAAACGGCGCGGCTTCCGCACTTATTTCTGGAAGGCGGCGCCGGTGGAGCGCCCAATGCTCGGAGTTTGATGGATGGCGAGCGGCGTCAAGGACAAGGTCGCGATCGTCGGCATGGGTTGCACGACGTTCGGCGAGCATTGGGACAAGGGACCCGAAGACCTGATGGTCGAGGCCTTCGGGGAAGCGCTGGCGGACGCGAAGATCGAGCGGTCGCAGATCGAAGCCGCGTGGATGGGCAACGCGCTCGACGACATCAATGTCGGGAACAGCGCGCTGCCGCTCGCCCACGCCCTGCGTCTCAAGACTATTCCCGTGTCGCGCGTCGAGAACATGTGCGCGACCGGCTCGGAGGCGTTGCGTGCGGCGGTTTATGCGGTTGCCGCGGGCGCGGTCGATTTCGCGCTTGCGCTCGGCGTCGAGAAGCTGAAGGACACGGGCTACGGCGGCCTGCCTCTGCGAACAAAAGGTCTCGCGAACGACCTCTGGCTGCCCTACGGCTCGGCGCCAGGCTCTTTCGCCCAGCTCGCCGGCGCCTATGCGGCGAAACACCGTCTCAACGGCGCCGACCTGAAGCGGGCGATGGCGCACGTGAGCTGGAAGAGCCACCAGAACGCCGGGTCAAATCCGCGCGCACATCTGCGCAAGCCGGTGGACATGGAGACGATTCTGAAGGCGCCGATGATCGCCGATCCGCTCGGTCTTTACGATTGCTGCGGCGTCTCCGACGGGGCGGCCTGCGCGATCGTTACGACGCCGGACATCGCTCGGGGGCTCGGCGTCGCCAACCCGGTCACGGTGAAGGCCGTGCAGATCTCCGCGAGCCACGGGTGGGAGATGCAATATGGCGCGTGGGACGGCAGCTATGTTCTCAACACCCGTGAGGCCGCTAGGCGCGCCTACGCCGAGGCCGGCGTGAAGGACCCCCGCTCCGATCTTTCGCTGACCGAAGTGCATGACTGCTTCTCCATCACCGAGCTCGTGACCATGGAGGATCTCGGCCTCTCTGCCGAAGGACGCGCGCCGCATGACATTCTGGAGGGCCGCTTCGATCGCGCCGGCGCTCAACCCTGTCAGGTCGACGGCGGCCTCAAATGTTTCGGCCACCCGGTCGGCGCCTCTGGCCTCCGCATGGCCTACGAGGTCTATTCCCAGTTACTGGGCCGCGCCGGCTCGCGGCAGCTCGGCAAAGTCGATTTCGGCCTCACGCACAATCTTGGCGGCGCGCCGTTCAATAGCGTCGCCGCCGTGTCGATCTTCGGCCGGATGAATTGAGGGAGGCGCCAGTTGGCGGGAAAATATTTCGAGGAATTCGCGGTCGGCCAGACCTTCGTGCATGAGATCCGCCGCACGGTGACGGACATGGATAACATCCTCTTCTCGGCGCTGACCTACAATCCAGCGGCGATCCACATCGATCATGAATACGCCAAGACGACCGAGTTCGGCCGGCCGCTCATCAATTCGATCTTCACCCTGGGGCTGGTCGTCGGATTGTCGGTGCAGGACACCACTCTCGGCACCACCGTCGGCAACCTAGGCTGGGAGGAGGTCGCCTTCCCGAAGCCGGTCTTCGCCGGCGATACCATCCGCGCGGAAACAAAGGTCGTCGCCTTGCGAGACAGCAAATCGCGTCCGAAACAGGGCGTTGTGACCTTCGAACATCGCGGCATCAATCAGCGCGACGAGATCATCGCGACCTGCCGGCGGGTCGCGCTCATGTTGAGGAAGCCCGCGTGAGGCTCCGCTCGCTGCTGTTCGTTCCCGGCGACTCCGAACGCAAATTCATGAGGGCGAAGACCTCGGGAGCAGGCGCCCTGATCCTCGACCTCGAGGACTCCGTCGCTCCGACCCAAAAGCCCGTCGCCCGAAACCATGTCGCAAAGCTGCTCGACGATCCGTCCGCGCGCGACTGGTCCTTCTTCGTCCGCGTCAACGCGCTCGACACGGGCCTTGCGCTCGATGATCTCGCGGCCGTCGTGAAGCCCGGCCTCGAGGCCATCATGATCCCGAAGGCGAACGGCGCCGAGGATCTTCAGCTTTTCGGTCATTATCTCGATGCGTTCGAGACGAAAGCCGGTATTCCGCTCGGTTCCGTCAAGATGGCGGTCGTCGCCACCGAGACCGCAAAGGCGATGTTCGCGCTTCACACCTATGCGCTCGTCCATCCGCGTCTCCTCGCGCTGACCTGGGGCGCGGAGGACCTTTCCGCCGCGCTCGGCGCGACAGACAACAAGGAGCCGGACGGCGCCTGGACCTTTCCCTATCAGGTTGTGCGCGCCCAATGTTTGTTCGCCGCCTCGGCTGCGGATGTCACGCCGATCGATACGATCCATGCCGATTTCCGCGATCTCGACGGGCTCGAGCGAGATTGCCGTCGCTCGCGCCGGGACGGTTTCCTGGGGCGCATGGCGATCCATCCCGATCAGGTCGCGACGATCAACCGCTGCTACGCGCCCTCGGAATTCGAGATCGCGCACGCCCGCCGCATCGTCGACGCCTTCGCCGCCAATCCCGGCGTTGGAACGATCGGCGTCGACGGCAAGATGGTCGATATCCCGCATTTGAAGGCGGCGCAAAAGACGCTGGCGTCGATCTAACGGGAGCAGAAAGACTGAGCGCATGAGCGAAGGAAGACCGCTGCCGACCGAGGACGAGCGCAACGCGATCCGCGAGGGCGTTCGCGCTGTCGTCACGAAGTTCGACGACGAATATTGGCTGGAGCGCGACGAGGACGGCCGCTTTCCCCACGAATTTCATCGGGCGATGGCCGAGGGCGGGTGGCTCGGCATCACCATGCCGGAGGAGTACGGCGGGGCCGGTCTTGGCGTCACGGAGGCGGCAATCATGATGCATGAGGTCGCGAGCCACGGCGGTGGGATGGCCGCCGCGTCGACGGTTCATATCAATCTCTTCGGCCCTCATCCGATCGTTGTGAAGGGAACGCCAAAACAGAAGGCGCGTTGGGTGCCGCGCCTCATTGCCGGCGAGGATCAGTGCGCCTTTGGCTTCACCGAGCCCGACGCCGGGCTCAACACGACCCGGATCAAGACGTTCGCCGAGAAAGTCCCCGACGGATATCTGGTGCGCGGCCAGAAGGTGTGGACCTCGACCGCGCAGGTCGCCAACAAACTCATGCTGCTGACGCGCACGACGCGCTATGAGGACTGCAAGCGTCCGACCGACGGCATCACAATTTTCTATACCGACCTCGATCGGTCCAAAATCGACGTCCACCGCATTCCGAAAATGGGCCGAAAGGCTGTGGACTCGAATTCGATTTTCATCGATGGACTCTTCGTTCCCGAGGAGGACCGGATTGGCGAGGAGGGCAAAGGGTTCTCCTACATCCTGCACAGCCTCAATCCCGAACGCATCCTCATCGCCGTCGAAGCGATCGGCATCGGCCAGGACGCCCTGAGGCGCGCTACCGCCTATGCCAAGGAGCGCGTGGTCTTTGACCGCCCGATCGGCCAGAATCAGGGCATCCAACACCCGCTCGCCGAAAAGTGGATGTATCTCGAGGCCGCCTGGCTGATGGCGATGAAGGCGGCGGAACTCTACGATTCCGGCAAGCCGTGCGGAGCGGAAGCCAATAGCGCGAAGTTTCTCGGGGCCCGCGCCGGCCACGACGCCGCATGGCAGGCGGTGATGACCCATGGCGGTTTCGGCTACGCCAAGGAATATCACGTTGAACGGCTCTATCGCGAGGCTTCGCTGACACGACTCGCGCCGATCACCGAGCAGCTCATCATGTGCTTCATCGCGGAAAAGGTGCTCGATCTTCCCAAGAGCTACTGAGGCAAACCATGGGCATTATGGACGGAAAGGTCGCGCTGGTCACCGGCGCCGGACGGGGCGTCGGGCGCGGTGTCGCCCTCGATCTCGCGAGGGCGGGCGCCGCCGTCATTGTTAACGATCTCGGTGTGAGTCTCACAGGAGAAGGAAGCGGCGCGTCGGTCGCGCAGGAGGTCACTGACGAGATTGTCGCAGCGGGCGGCCGCGCGACCACCAACTCCGACAGCGTCGCAAGCTGGGACGGCGCGCACGCCATGGTCCAGGCGGCGATCGACGCCTTCGGCCGGATCGATGCGGTCGTCAACAACGCTGGCAATCTGCGCGACAGCCTCTTCCACAAGATGACGGAAGAGGAGTTCGATTCGGTCATCGGCGTCCATCTCAAGGGGGCGTTCAACGTGAGCCGCGCGGCGGCGCCGCACTTCAAGGCGCAAGCATCCGGGGTCTATGTCCACATGACCTCGACTTCTGGGTTGGTCGGCAACTTCGGGCAGGCGAACTACGCGGCGGCGAAGCTTGGCGTAATCGGTCTTTCGAAATCGATCGCGCTCGACATGCAGCGCTTCAATGTCCGCTCGAACGCCGTCGCGCCCTTTGCGTGGACGCGCATGATCGACTCGATTCCGACCAACACGCCCGAGCAGCAGAAACGCGTCGAAGGCCTGAAGAAGCTCGTGCCGGAAAAGATCGCTCCCTTCGTGACCGCGCTCGCGAGCGACGCCGGCGCTCATGTGACTGGGCAGGTCTTCGGCGTGCGCAACAATGAGATCTACCTCTTCTCCCAGCCGCGGCCGATCCGCACCGCACATACGGCGGAGGGTTGGACCGCAGAGACGATCGCGGAGCGCGTTTTCCCGATGTTCAGCAACGATTTCTACCCGCTACACCGCTCGAGCGACGTCTTCACCTGGGATCCGGTCTAAAGGCCGATGCCCATCCAGCCGGACCGTCTTGTCGGTTATCGCCTGCCGGAGATCGCGCAAACGTATGCGCCGCGCGACGCCATCCTTTATGCGCTTGGGGTCGGGCTTGGTCGGGACCCCTGCGCCCGAGAGGACCTCAGGTTTCTCGTTGAGGATGGGCTCGAGGTCCTGCCGACCTTCGCCGTGACCCTGTCGTCTCCGGGCATCTGGATCAGGGCGCCGGAATTCGGCGTCGATTTCGTCAAGCTCGTGCATTCAGAGCAGGTAGCGTGGTTCCATGCGCTGTTGCCTCCGGAGGCGGACGTCGTCGGCAGCGCCGAAGTCCTGTCACTGACCGACCGAGGGCCCGAACGGGGGGCGGTGCTTGTGCTCGAGCGCAAGATCCGCGACGTGCGAAGCCACCTCGCCTATTGCACATTGCATCAGACCCTACTGCTCCGTGGCGACGGCGGCTTTGGCGGCCCGGCGGCGCCCGCGGCGCCGTCGATTGTTCCCGAGCGAGCGCCGGACCTGAACGGCCGCGCCATCGTCGATCCGCGGGCGGCGTTGATCTATCGACTGTCGGGCGATCGCAACCCTCTGCACGCCGATCCCGACTTCGCCAAGCGCGCTGGGTTCGAACGTCCCATCCTGCACGGCCTTGCGAGCTACGCGCTCGCCGGAGTCACGGTCGCGCGTCTTTGCGGCTTCTCCCCGTCGGGGATCAAGGCGCTGAAGTGCCGATTTTCCGGCGTCGTCTTTCCCGGCGACGTCCTCGATTTCAGGGTTCGGCGCGACAAGGACGAGGCGACATTCCAGGCTTTCGTGGGAGATCGCAAGGTTCTGGATCAGGGGCGGATTGCATTTGGATCCGGCCCGTGAGAGGCGACCCGAGGCTGGCAAAGCTTCTGAAGATGCAGCTTCGCATCCCGGTCATGGCCGGCCCGATGTTCATCGCCTCGACGCCCGCTCTCGCCGTCGCGCAATGCCGGAGCGGCATCATCGGCGCCATGCCGGCGCTCAACGCGCGGACAACCGCGCTGCTTGACGAACAGATCGCCTCGATCGAGACCGGTCTCGAAGGCTGCGACATTCCATTTGCGATCAATCTCGTCGCCCACAAGAGCAATGCGCGGCTCGACGCCGATCTCGAAGTCGTGGTCGCGCGCAAGGTTCCCATCGTCGTGCTTGCGCTCGCCACGAGCCCGACAATCGTCCAGGCGATTCACGACTACGGAGGCCTCGTTTTCAACGATGTCGCCAGCGACCGCCATGCGCGAAAATGCGCTGAGCTCGGAGTCGATGGCGTGATCGCGGTTTCTGCTGGCGCCGGGGGCCATACCGGCTCGGTGTCGCCCTTCGCGCTCGTGGCCGAGATTCGCGAATGGTGGGAGGGGCCATTGATGCTCGCGGGCTCGATCGCGACCGGCCGAGCCATCCTCGCCGTGGAGGCGCTCGGCGCGGATCTCGCCTATATCGGCTCGCCGTTCCTCGCTTGCGCGGAAGCCAACACGTCGAGCGGCTTCAAACAAATGGTGGTCGATTCCGCTTCCCGGGACATCGTCGTCATCAACGGCTTCACCGGCGCGAACGCCTCGTTCCTCTTGCCCTCGATCCTCGCCAACGGGCTTGATCCGGCTACACTGGCGAAGCCGAGAGGTTCGGGCGTCGACGTCTCCGGCGGCGGGCATCCCAAGGCCTGGCGTGATGTCTGGAGCGCAGGCCAGGGGATCGGCGCCGTGAAGGCCTCCTTGCCGGCGGCGGATTACGTCGCCAACCTTGCGGCCGACTACGAACGGGCGCGCGCAGCGATGGGAATGGTGCGGGGATGATCAATCGTCAGGCAGTTCTGGTTTCCCGGCCGACTGGCGTCGCGCAGGCCGAGAATTTCGCCATTCGCGAGGCCCCGGTCGCCGCGCCCGCGGAGGGACAGATTCTGGTCCGAAACGAGTTCCTCTCAGTCGAGCCGGCGATGCGCGGCTGGCTTTCCGACCGCGGCAATTATTCCGCGCCGGTCGCAATCGGTTCGACCATGCGCGCGCTGGCGGTCGGCGAAATCCTTGAGTCGCGTCACCCGGATTATCGTCCTCGCGAAATTGTCTCGGGCTGGTTCGGCTGGCAGGAGTTGGCGACTGTCGACGCACGCACCGTCGTGCGGCGCGTCGTCGAATCCGATCTCCCGCATTCGCTGGCGCTTGGCGTGCTCGGCATCAACGGGGTGACGGCGCTCATCGGCCTCACCCTCATCGGCGAACCGAAGCCGGGCGAGACGGTGCTCGTTTCCACTGCAGCCGGAGCGGTCGGGTCGGCCGTCGGGCAGATCGCGAAGATCCTCGGTTGTGGGGCGGTCGGGATCGCAGGAGGGCCGGACAAGGTCGGCCAGTGTCTCGACGTCTTCGGTTATGACGCGGCGATCGATTATAAGACGCTCGGCCTCGGCGAGGCGATCGACAAGGCCTGTCCCGCCGGTGTCAACGTCTATTTCGACAACACGTCCGGAATCATCAGCGATACGGTCTATCCACGCCTCGCAGTCGGCGCCCGCGTGGTCATCTGCGGCACAGCCTCGATCTCGTCCTGGGACCCCTGGCCGACTGGACCGCGCGTCGAACGCCACCTCCTGGTCAAGCGCGCCCGCGCGCAAGGTTTCGTGATTTTTGACTACATGGACCGCTGGGAGGCCTCTGTCGCGACCCTCGCGAACTGGGTGCGCGCCCGCAAGGTGCGCTACGACGAGGACATTCTCGACGGCATTGAAGCCTGCCCCGACGCGCTCGCCGGGCTCTATCGCGGCGAGAACAGGGGCAAACGGCTGATCCGGCTCTAGAGCCGCGCTGCTACCGGTCGCCGAACCTCGGCTCGCGCTTCTCGCGAAAGGCGGCCACTGCCTCGCGGTGATCGGCGGTCTCGAGCAGGATGACCTGCTGCCGGTCTTCCATCGTGAGCGCCGCATCGAGGCTCGGCGCGTCAATCTCGGCGTTCAGCGTCTCCTTCGTCATGCGTAAGCCCATGGGCGCGGTCTTGAGCATGTCTGCGGCGAGAGCCATTCCTGTCTCGAGAAGTTTGTCCTCGGGGACGATTTCGCTGACGAGACCTATGCGCAATGCGCGCTCAGCCCCGATGAAGCGCCCCGTCAGCAAAAACTCCGCGGCGTTGGAGAGGCCGACCAGACGCGGCAGCAGATAGCCTGCGCCCATGTCGCATCCGCCCAGGCCGACGCGGATATAGGCGGCGTTCATCCGGACGCTGGGCGCGGCGTAACGCACGTCGGAGGCGAGCGCGAGCGAGAAGCCGCCACCGCACGCCTCGCCATGAAGGAGGGCGATGATCGGCTGCGGACAGGCGCGCATCGATCTGACCAGGCCGGAGTAGAGCTTCTGCATCGCCATCTGCCGTTGCGCCCGACCTTCGCCCGCCTCAGTGAAGGCGATGGAGCTGAGATCCGCGCCCGCTGAGAACATTCGCCCTTCGCCCCGCAAGAGGACGACCCGGACGTCGAGGCGAGCGAGCAATCCCTCGAAATACGCGCGCATCTCAGCGACCATCTCGGGCGAGATGGCGTTGAGCGCCTGCGGTCGGTTCAGCGACAGGGTTTCGATAGCGCCCTGCCGTTCGAGCATCAGCGTGGAAAACTTCATCGTTTCTCCCTAGCCTCGGTCAGATCGGTGGGTGGTCCTGTACTTCGGCGTATTTGGCGTAGCCCTTGCCGACGCCGTACTCGACGATCCCGTAGCCAACCTCGTCGCCGTCGGTCATTTCGATCACATGATCGCTCAGGGTGCGGGCGAGCTTGCGCGTCGCAGGGTCCTCGAGCGCCCAGACGTCGTGCTCGGAATAGAACTTGCCCTTGTCGTCGCCATGCGACCATCCTTTGAGACCTCCGTAGAGGCCCCCTTTTAGAAAATAGCGTGCGGGAAGGGCGCGGATCTTCAAGCGCCGCTTCGAGCCGTCGGAAAAGACGGCGTCAAACTCGGCTCTGGCGAGCGTCTGCCCGAGCGAATCCTTGGCCCAGACGACCTCGTGCGAGACGCGTTCGAGACGCACGCTCTCCCTAGCGCGCGTTCCGATCGCGCCCACTTCTTCGCCCGAAATATAGATGGCGTCCCCGGGAGCGCGCTCCTTGAAGAACACGTGTAGCCCACGGTTTTTGAACTGCGCGGTGGTCCAGCAGTAGAAGAAAGGGGGGTAGTAGGTCAGCGGCGGGTTGGCCTCGTCCGTCCGCATCTCCGCGCGGATGCCCCAGGAATGATCGCGCTGGCCAAGCCAGCTGGCCTCGGAGACGTCGAGGCGTCGCCCGGCCGCCTCAATCCAGCCGCGATAGGCGCCGAGCTGCTGCGCCCGGGCCATTTGCTCCGTCACACGGCCGTTTCTGCGCCGGAAGTGCTCGCCCTCCTCGTGCGGGTTCATCGTGGCGACAAATTCGAGATCGAAGGCGAGGCCCGACTCGTTGGGCTTTAGGGCGAGCCGGTGACGCCGCAGACCTTCGAGCACTTCGATTTCCAGCGGTCCGATCGTCGTCTCCAGGGGATTAGGACGCAGCCGTCTCGAGACGCGGATGTTATATTGCTTACCGTTGAAGGCCACGCCGGCGAATCCATCGATGACGTTCCTGTTGGGATGCCAGCCAAGGCCGATGTCGAAAATGAAGTCTCCGGCAGGGATCGGATGGCCCGTATACCAGAGCCGCTCCATCCAGGCGGGGTCGGAGCTCATCACGTGATCGAACGTGGTCGGCAGCTGATGGCCGATGAAGTCGTCCTGTCCGCTCAGCATGGGTTCCTCTTCATCAGCCCTTTTCCGTCCCGCTCGACATTTCCGCGAACATCGGCTTGGCGCTGGTCGACTGTTCGAACCTGGATTGCCAATTGAGATATCGGTCAATAGCGGCCTCCGCCCGGGCGAGCGCGCGCGGCGCGATTTTCGTCCTGTTCGCAGCGAGCCAGTCGATCAGCTCGCACATGCGTTGATCGCCCGCATTGCGCTCCGCCTCGAGTTCGGCGGCGTCGGGCAGCTTCAGGCGCTCGCGCGCATCGGGAAGAGGCGCCCCAGGAAGCTCCGCGGCCAGAGACTTGAGTTCGAGGCTTGCCGCTTCGAGCGCGCGAAGCTGCTCGGAAAGGAAGGCGTTCGACCAGGCGGCGCGCAGTTTGATGCTGCCGAGCATGTAGATCACGCCATAAGCCTGGCCCCTGGCGAAATCGCCCTCGATATGAGGGATGACTTCCTTGCGCAGGGTCGCGACCATGCCGTCGATCAGGCGGGGCAGAGAATTGTTCACCAGGTCCCCTCCAAAGTCTTGGCGATCTGACGAAACACCGGCGCAACCTGGGTGGCCATCGCCGGCATGCGCATGTCGTTGAAGAGACCATCCTCGAAGCAGCGAGCCGCCGCCATATGCGTGAAAGCGAGCTTCATGAGAGAGAACACGATGTAGAACTTGAGAGAGGCGGGGTCCACCTTGAGCCCCGATCGCGCCTGGTAGCGGGAGATGAAATCCGCTTCGTCGGCGAGGCCGCATACGAGGGACGTGCCGCCCCGATATTGCGGCAGGAACGCCCAGCCGAGATCCTCGATCGGATCGCCGAGATGGACGAGCTCCCAGTCGAGAATCGCGGAGATGCGGCCGTCGCGCTCAAGAAAATTGCCGAGCCGGTAGTCGCCGTGAACGAGCGAGACCTGTTGCGCTCTAGGAGCGTGCGCGCGCAGCCAGGCAAGAGTCCGGTGCGCCATCGGGTGGGGGCGCAAGGCCCATCGTGCGAATCGCTCCTGCCAATCGTCGATCTGGAGCTCAGCTGCGTTCCCGCTCGTGACGCCCTCGCCCCATTTGACGAGCGCGGTCGCGCGCCAGTCGAAACGATGCAGGGCCGCTAGCGCGTCGATGAAATCCGCCGCCAACGCTTCTCGCCGGGCGCCTTCCAAGGCCTGCCCCTGCGAACCCCACGGGAGCGGCGTGTCCCCCTCGACCCGCTCGCAGATGAAAAACGGCGCGCCGAGAATTGCGGGGTCGTCGCTGGCGAAAAGCGCGCGCGGCGCCGGAACGGCGCTGGCGGCCAAAGCGCTCAGCGAATCAAATTCCGGCATCGCGCTGTAGGGCGCGAAGAGGCCGTAAGGCGGCCCGATCCGCAGGATGATCTCGCGCGCTTTCGCGAAGCCCGCTACGCCCACCGAGTAGGTGATCCAGGAGAATCCGGCCGGGAATTTGCTGAGCCGCTCGATCGCAACGTCTGCGCCGCTCCTGGCGGACAGGAACGCGGCAAGTCGAAGCCGAAGCAGATGCGCGTCCTCAAAGGCGGGCGCTTCTGCCGACGCCGCTCTTTGCGGTTCCCCCACTCTGACGACCTCTCTTGGTTGTGGTTTCTCCGCCGAGGGCGGGGCGATGTGATAAACTACCACATCAGTTTCAGCGAATCAATGCGCATGCCGGCTCCTCCTTGCTTCACGCTAGCGAGCCTGGCGCGTCGTCCGCCCCGCGCCCCACCGTGCTACGCGCAGTCCCCCCGCTCCCTGGGTGAGGATGGCGGCCCAATCACTGGTTTTCCTCCCCTGCGCTTGCGAAGCACGAGGGAGGGGACCGCCCGAAGGGCGGTGGATTGGGCACGCAAAGCGCACTCTTAGCCTGAACCCTCTAGACACGACGCCGCCAACTGTGGTAAGGTAGTTTACGAAAGGTGCGGAGACCACGCGCGGAGAGCATTGATGTCGGATCGGCGCCGACACACAGGCGCCGCTCCCAGCGGCCTTGGACGGAGGAAATGCGGGAAGGGCTTCATCGCGTTCGGGCGGCGCAAATTGCTCGACGACAGGTCGGGCGATCGTCGCCGTCCTCTTCGACCCTTCTCGCCGGGAGCGAGGAAGGCATTGGGGCGAGATTTGGACGTTCTCCCGATCAACCTTTCAGCCGGCCGTTCAACCGAGAAATGCAAGGGTCTGTCCGATGGAGCTGACTGCATTCGCGTTCGAGATCAAGGATGGGGTCGCTCATGTCACAATGAACCAGGCAGACCGCGGCAATCCGCTCGACAGCCGTTTTGCGAAGGAATTCAACTGGCTCGCCACGGAGTGCACAGTATGCCCGGAAGTCAGGTCGGTTCTGATCGACGCTGCGGGCCGCTTCTTCAGCGTTGGCGGCGATCTCAATGCGCTTACTCGAAGCCGCGAGGAACTCGCGCGGTTCGTCTCGGTCGCCACGTCCGACCTGCATATGGGCATCTCGCGCTTCGCGAGAATGAACGCGCCAGTTGTCGCGGCGGTGCACGGAATGGCGGCGGGAGGCGCCGTCGCGCTCGTCGCGGGCGCTGATTTCGCGCTGGCGTCTCCGAACGCGAAATTCTACGCCGCCTTTTCAGGCATCGGCATCATCAGCGACAGCGGCGGCTCCTATTTCCTCCCGCGCAGGATGGGCTCGCGCCGCGCGGCGCAGTTTCTGATGCTGAATGAGACACTGACGGCCGAGCAGGCCGCAGATGCCGGCCTCATCAATCGCGTTGTGGCCGCGGACGCGCTGGCCGACGAGGCCTTGGCGCTCGCCAGGCGACTCGCCGAAGGGCCGACGCTCGCCTATGGCGAAGCCAAGAATCTCCTGCTCTCGAGCCCGATCGAGAGTCTCGAGGCGCAGCTCGAGAACGAGGCGCGCGCGATGGCGCGGGTGACCGCCACAGACGATGCATGGAACGCGATGCGCGCCGTGCTCGCCAAGCAGAAACCGACCTTCGAGGGCCGATAGAAGCCTTCGCGCGAGCAATCTAGGGACATGAGCAACATGCTCTTCAACGAAGACCAACTCGCCATACGCGATCTTGCTCGTCGGTTTGCACGCGAGAAATTGGCCCCGCAATATCAGCAACTGGACAGGACCGGAGTGCTCGATCGAGCGGTGATCCGGGAGATGGGCGAACTCGGTTTGATGGGCGTCGATCTCCCCGAATCTTTCGGGGGGCTCGGGGCGCCGGGCGTTACGGCAGGCATTATCGCGGAGGAACTCGCCTACGGCGACTTCAACATCAGCGCCGTGCCCGTTGGCGTGTCGCTATTCGGCGCGATCATCATGAGCAGCGCGACGGCGAAGCTGGCGGAATACTGGATTCCGCGAATGATCCGCGGCGAGACGCTGATGGGCGTCTGCGTCACCGAGCCCAGTGGGGGCTCAGACGCGGGCGCGATGAAACTGCGCTGCCGCAAGGATGGAGATCATTACATCCTCAACGGCGAGAAGACTTCGATCACCTTCGCCGACTGCGCCGACGCGTTCATCGTCTTCGCCCGCACGGGAACGCCTGAGAGCGGCGCTGCGGGGGTGACCGCCCTGGTCGTACCCGCCAACACGCCCGGCATCGCCCGAACTCGCTTCAACGACGTCGGCAGTCACATCATCGGCCGCGGCTCGGTATTTTTTGAGAGCGCGCGTGTGCCGGTTGAGAACCGCCTCGGGCAGGAGAATCAGGGCTTCACCCATGTGATGCGCGGCTTCGACTTCAGTCGTGCGCTGATCGCGCTCCAGTGCATCGGCTGCGCGCAGGCCTCGCTCGACGAGGCGTGGGAATATACGAAGACCCGCACCGCCTTCAATGTGCCCATCGCGTCCTATCAGGGCGTCACCTTCCCTCTGGTGGAAGGCGAGAGCCAAATCGCCGCGATCCGTCAGCTTTGCTATCACGCAATCGCGCTGCGCGATGCTGGACTGCCGCACACGACGGAGGCGGCGATGGTGAAATGGATGGGGCCGAAGACAGCCTTCGACGTCATCCACCAATGTCTGCTCACCTTCGGTCACTACGGCTGGTCGATGGACCTGCCGCACCAGCAGCGCATGCGCGACGTGATGGGACTCGAAATTGGGGATGGCACGGCGGGGATCATGAAGCTGATCGTGACGCGCGAACGCGTCGGGCGCGCCGCCGTCCAGTCTTCCGGGCGCTAGTCGCCCGCGCGGAGCGCCAAACGGAAGAAAAGGGCGACACAAGAGAGGCCGACGATAGCGATGAATGGATTTTCGCTCGACGACGATCGCATTGCGATACGCGACATGGCGCGCGCCTTCGCCGACGAGAAGATTGCCCCTCATGCGCTCGAATGGGACGAAAAGAAGCACTTTCCGGTTGACGTGATCCGTCAGACGGCGCCGCTCGGCATGGGCGCGATCTATGTGCGCGAGGACGTCGGCGGCTCGGCGCTGTCGCGCTTCGACGCGGCGCTGATCTTCGAAGCGCTCGCTACCGGCTGCCCCTCCATTTCCGCCTATATCTCCATCCATAACATGTGCGCGTGGATGATCGACAATTTCGGCTCTGACGAGCAGCGCCGAAAATTCCTTCCTCCGCTAGCGAGCATGGAAAAGCTTGCAAGCTATTGCCTGACCGAACCAGGCGCGGGTTCGGACGCGGCCGCGCTGCGCACGCGGGCGATTCCGGAAGGCGATCATTACGTGCTGAACGGGCAGAAACAGTTCATTTCCGGCGCCGGCAACGAACGCGATTTTTATCTTGTAATGGCGCGAACGAGCGATGCGGGCTCCAAAGGGATTTCAGCGTTTATGGTTGAAGGCGGGACCGCCGGCCTCAAGTTCGGCGCGAACGAGCGCAAGATGGGTTGGAACGCGCAGCCGACCCGCGCCGTGATTTTCGAGGATTGCCGTGTACCCGCCGCAAATCGACTTGGCGAAGAAGGCCTCGGCTTCAAGATCGCGATGGCCGGCCTCGACGGCGGCCGGCTCAACATTGGGGCCTGCTCACTCGGGGGCGCCCAGTCGGCGCTGGAAAAGGCGCTCGCCTACATGAGCGAGCGCTGGGCTTTCGGCAAACGCCTCGACGAGTTTCAGGCGCTGCAGTTCCGCCTCGCTGATATGGCGACCGAGCTCGAAGCCGCGCGTACGCTGCTCTGGCGCGCCGCGACCGCGTTGGACGCCAAAGCACCCGATGCGACAAAGCTCTGCGCCATGGCCAAGCGCTTCGCGACCGATGCGGGCTTCGGCGTCGCCAACGACGCGCTGCAGATGTTCGGCGGCTACGGCTACCTCGCCGACTACGGCGTCGAGAAACTCGTGCGGGATCTCCGCGTCCATCAGATTTTGGAAGGCACCAACGAGATCATGCGGCTGATCGTGGCGCGAGAAATGGTCGGGCGCCACTGAAGTCGAAAAATGAGGATCGTCATGTCGATATTGCGTTTACTCGCTGGTCAACACGGGTGGACCGATGACGAGCAACCTTCGACACGAGGTCGCAGGTTTCCCTTTCGCGGCCGTGGCCTCCCGGCGGAGACCGTTAACCGGTGCACTAATACTGCGGGCCGGTCGGCGCCGGCAGCTCGGACGGCCCGTATCGCCCTAACGCCCTCGCCTGCATTCCAGCCGACTGGTTTTGCAACTGAGAAACAGATATGGTAAGCTGCTTAACTAAGCGAGAGGCGAAAACGGCGCCGCAAGCGGAGGAAACGATGACGGGTTTCGATGCATTGGCGCTCGAAAGTGGTCAGCATGAGCCTGCGGAGGCTCTGTTGCACGTAAGTGAGGCGAGAAGGCGTCGAAACAGCGAACGCCAGGGCGGGACTTTTGTGGGGCAGATCGCGTGATCCCGCTGCTGATCGCAAATTCTCTCGCGCTCGCGTCCTTGCTGATCATGCTCTCGAGCGGGTTGGCCCTGATTTATGGGCTGCGCGACGTCATCAATTTCGGCCACGGCGCCCTCTACATGCTCGGCGCCTATCTTGGGTACACAATCGCGCTTGTCGCGGGATTCTGGTTGGCTTTGTTTGTCGTGCCGATCCTGCTCGCCTGTTTCGGCGTGGCCTTCGAGTACCTCGTTCTAAGGCCCTTGCAGCGGCGATCCCACATCGAGGTGGCGCTGGTCACCTTGGGTCTCGGGATCATCCTTGGCCAGATTCTCATTTTTTTCTATGGCGGCGCTGCCCGCGGCGTCGACGCGCCTGGAATTCTCGCGGGCTCGGTTAAAGTTTTCGGACTGTCCTATCCAGCCTATCGCATCTTTCTTATCGCGATGGGCCTCGGTTCGTGCGCGCTTCTCGCGGTCTGGCTCCGCTTCACGACCTCCGGGCTTTATGTGCGGGCGGTGAGCCAGGATCCGTCTGTCGCCCGCATGATGGGCATCAACGCCGACCGGCTCAGTCTGCTGGTGACCAGTCTTAGCGCAGCCTTCGCGGGATTGGCTGGCGTCCTGGCGGGCCCTTACCTCTCTGTCGATCCCGGCATGGACGTCACAATGATCGTCAACTGTCTCATCATAGTTGTGATCGGCGGGACCGGCAGCATCGCAGGCGCGATTGTCGCCGCTTTGCTATTCGGTTTCGTGCAGGTCGCCGGATCGGTTTTTCTGCCTGATCTCACCGCGCTTGCGCCCTACGTCCTGCTCATGGCTGTGCTGCTCGTTGCGCCTCGCGGAATCGGACGCGGGCGGGTGCTGAGTTGAGCGGCGGGGCGGCGGCCAGCGGAGCGGGGCGCGGCCGAACCTTCCGCACCGCCCGCGGCCTTTCGTGGCGCGCCCAAGTCGGCGTCATCGCCGGAGCGTTGTTCTTTATTGTCGGCGCCGTTGCGCCGACGCACGTTGTCGGCGAATTCGCGCTCAGGCTCGGCAACGAGGGCCTTCTGCTGGGCATGCTTGCGTTGAGCGTTGCGTTTCTGATGGACCAGGCCGGTCTGGTCGCTTTGGGCGCGGCTAGCGTTTACGGCGGCGCCGGCTACCTGTTCTCGATCGCCATCAGCGAATTGGACATGACAGCGATAGAGGCTTTGCTGTTTTCGTTCGTCGTGGTTGTCATTTACGCGGCGATCCTCGGCGCCCTGATCGTTCGCACCAATCCGCTCGCCTTCATGATGCTGACCCTCGCTGCCGGCGAGATGATCAGCCACGGCGTCATGTTGGAAGGCCTGCGCGACTACACCGGCGGCGCCGACGGACTTGTCGTCGGCTTCAAAGAGTCGATTCTCGGCATGCAAGCCGCCGATTTCGCCAACGCGGCGCGGTTCTGGCCGGTGGCGTGGACAGCGGCGTGGATTGCGGGACTGATCGTCTGGATGGTCCGGCGATCGCGTCTCGGCGCCATTCTGCGTGCGGTGCGCGAGAACGAGGAGCGCATGCGATTTTCGGGATTCGACACCTATGCGCCTCGTCTCATCGCCTTCGTGCTGATCAACACAATCGCCGCTGTGAGCGGGCTGTTGCACGTGCTCAATGCCGGCTTCGTTTCACCCGACAGCCTGAGCCTTTCGGTCAGCACCAACGCGCTGGTGGCCGCGCTGATGGGGGGAGTCGCGAGTTCTACGGGTCCAATCGTCGGCGGACTGATTTTTGCGTTTGCGCAGGACGAATTCGGGGCTCACGGCGCCACTCAGCTCTTCACCGGCGTCGCGGTCGTGGCGTTCATCGTCCTCTTTCCGCGCGGGGTCGTCGGCGGGATTTCGGATGCGGCGCCGCAGTGGACGCGCGCGCTCTTTCGATGCGCGAGGCCCTGAGATGCTCAAAGTCGAGAAATTGTCGGTGAGCTACGGTCCGCTGCAGGCGCTGTCAGAGCTTGATCTGGAGATCGACGGCGACGGCGTGCTTCACGGAGTCATCGGGCCGAACGGGGCGGGAAAGTCCACTCTGCTCGATGCAGTCTGCGGCCGCCGCCGCCCGACCGCGGGAACGGTTCGCTATCGCGGACAGGACATCACTCGACGGTCGGTGGCCTGGCGGCGGCGCCACGGCATGGCGCGATCGTTCCAGCGCACCAGCATCTTCCAAGACCTCACAGTCTACGAGCAGTTGCACATCGTCGCCCAGCATCTCGGCGACCGCAGGCTCGACGACGTGATCCAGGTGATGGACCTTACGGACTACCTCGACGAAAAGGCCGGCCGCATCGCCTATGGCGTCCAGCGCCGTGTCGATGTGGCGCTCGCCTTGATTGGTCGGCCGCAGCTTCTGCTTATGGATGAACCCGGCGCCGGTCTCTCGGCGGCCGAAACCCTCGGACTATTCCAGCATCTGCGCGATCTGGTGCGTGAGCGCAAGATCGCCGCTGTGGCGGTGGAGCACGACGTCGACGCCATATTCGCCTGCTGCGACAAAGTCACGGTGCTTGATCTCGGCCGGCATCTCGCGACCGGAACGCCCGCTGAAATTCGCGCCGATCGCCGAGTCGTTGCCGCCTATCTCGGGAGCGCGGCGTGAACATGCTGCGCATCAAGTCGCTCTATGCGGGTTATGGCGCTTCGACCGTGCTGCACGGCGTCGACCTCAGCGTAGATGAGGGAGAATCCGTCGCCGTTGTCGGGCGCAACGGCGCGGGCAAGTCCACACTGCTGCTGTCGGTGTTTCGGGAGACCAACATCCAATCGGGGGAAATTTGGGTCCATGACAGACGGATCGATGGAATGCCCGGCTATCTCGCGCCAAAGCTCGGCATCTCCATCTCCCCCCAGGGGCGACGCATCTTGCCGAACCTGACCGTTAAAGAGAACTTGCTGCTGAGCAAGGCGACAGGCCGCAAAGGCGCCTGGGACCTGAGGGCGGTCTTCAATCTGTTTCCCGTACTCGAGCAGCGGGCGAGCAGCTCGGGGGTGAACTTAAGCGGTGGACAGCAGCAAATGCTTGCGATCGGCCGCGCGTTGATGGCCAACCCCAGCCTCCTGTTTCTCGACGAGCCTTCGGAGGGACTTTCTCCCGTACTTATCGACGGGCTGGTCGAGGCGCTCAACGCAATCCGGAAAGTTGGCACCGGCATTCTCGTCGTCGAGCAACATCTCAATCTGGTGAAGCGCACCACTGACCGATTCGTCATTCTGTCGAAGGGGCAGACGGTCGGATCGGGCCCGACCTTCACCATTAGCGAACCCCAGAATCAACTGCTCATGGCTGTTTAGCGCTGACAACCCGAAGGAGAGGAAACATGAGAAAGACTTTCACCAGTATCGGATTCGGCGCGCTTGGCGGCGCGGCGATGGCGACCCTGGGCGTCGCGCTGACGGCGCCCAGCTCCGCCTACGCCGATGACACGATCAAGATCGGCGCTTTGCTGATCGACAGCGGACCGCTGGCTGGGCTCAAAGAGGGCCAGACGAAAGCCATCAACCTGGCGATCGATGAGATCAACGCCGCCGGAGGCGCCGCGGGCAAGAAGTTCGAAGCCGACTTTATCAGCTATCCGGGCACGCCCGACACCGCCGTGGACGGCGCGACGCGCGCTGTGCAGAAGGACGGGGCAATCTTCATCACCGGCATGTCGACATCGGCCGTCTCGCCCGCCCTTGCGGCGAAACTGCCGTCGCTCAACGCTCTCATGATGGAAGTCTACGCGCAGGCCGACGGGCTTACCGGCAAGGGGTGCTCAACCAACCTCTTCCGGGCCAACGTGAACGACTCGATGCTGATGAACGCGGACGGCGAGTTTCTGAAGGACAAGGGCATCAAGTCCTGGGACATCATCGCGGTCGACTATTCGTCCGGCCACGACGCGGCCGAAAAGTTCAAAGCGCTGATCAAGTCGCAGGGCGGCTCGATCGGCAAGGTCCTGTTCACCCCGTCCGGAACCCCTGATTTCGGCGCCAA
Source organism: Roseiarcus sp. (assembly GCA_049584355.1). Lineage (GTDB taxonomy): Bacteria > Pseudomonadota > Alphaproteobacteria > Rhizobiales > Beijerinckiaceae > Roseiarcus. The sequence continues at coordinate 38,625 of JBAUXQ010000121.1, forward strand.
GATCTCCGAACTCGGCGCCGATCCCGCCGAAGGCCTCTTCGTGACCATCTTTGGCAGCGACGCCATCAACCTCGCCAAGCAGCAGGCGCAGTTCGGCCTGTTCAAGAAGTACAAGATGGTGCTCGGCAACTCGTTCGTCATCCCGCAAGTGCTGCCGGCGATGGGTGACACGGTGCTCGACGTCTACCAGACGCTTGGCTTCGTTCCGGGCGAGCCGGGCGCAGAGGCCGAAGCCTTCGTGAAGGCCTATCAGAGCAAATACGGCGCGCTGCCGCCCTACACCGCCGCCGACCAATATGCGGCCATTCAGTTGATGGCCGCCGCGATCAGCAAGGCGAACTCGACCGACGTCAACGCCGTCAGGACCGCGCTTGCCGGCCTGAAGACGACGACGGTGCTCGGCGACGTCGAGGTTCGCGCCGCTGACCATCAGACCGCCCGGCCGATCTTGATGAACCAGATCGTTAAGGGCGCAGACGGAAAACCGATCTACGAGATCAAGAAAATCATGACCGGCGCCCAGGTGATCCCGCCGGTCGACCCGGCATGCAAAATGTGAGCGAACGACCGCAGCTATGCGACGAGCCTACCCGAGAATCGGGGTCTCGTGACCGCGTAGCGCAGACAACCCGAAGGAGAGGAAACATGAGAAAGACTTTCATCAGCATCGGATTCACCGCGCTTAGCCGCGCGGCGATGGCGACGCTAGGCGTCGCGCTGACGGTGACGACCGCGGCGTACGCGGCGGACACGATCAAGATCGGCGCCTTAATGATCGACAGCGGACCGCTTGCCGGACTCAAGGAGTCCCAGATGAAAGCCGTCAACCTGGCGATCGACGAGATCAACGCCGCCGGAGGCGCCGCCGGAAAGAAACTTGAAGCCGACTTCATCACTTATCCGGGCACGGTCGACACGGCCGTGGACGGCGCCACGCGCGCCGTCCAGAAGGATGGGGCGACAAGTACGAGCTCATCATTCAGAATCACGAAGGCAAACCGGCCTCTGCCATAGAGGCGGCGAAGAAACTTGTGGAGGAACAGGGCGTGTCCTTCTTTACCGGCCTCAATCCATCGACCACTTCGCTCGCAATCGAGTCGAAGATGCCGGGTCTGAACGCATTATTTGTGGACGCCACGGCAGCCTCGAATGATCTTACCGGAAAGGGCTGCACGCCGAACTACTTTCGCATCGGCATCACGGACGGGATGCAGGTGAATACGTTCATCGAACTGGCAAAGCAGAGCGGCGTCAAGTCCTGGGATTTGATGATGGCGGACGTCGCCGTGGGCCACGATAGCGCGAAGCTGTTTGCCGAGGCGGCGAAAGCCAACGACGCCACCATAAACAAGATCCTATTCGCCCCGATCACTGCGTCTGACCTCGGCACTTACATTGCCCAACTCCTCGACCATCCCGCCGACGGGCTCTTCATGTACTACCCGTCCTCCGGCGGGATCGCTCTGATCAAGCAACAGGCGCCCTTCAAATTGTTCGAAAAGTACAAGACGGTGCTCTCGTCGTCGATGGTGAACGAGATTCTCATCGGCGGGCAGGGCGACGCGAGTGTAGGTCTTTGGTCCGCGCAGAGCTACTTCTGGACGCTGCCAGGTGACCTCAACGCTTCCTTCGTCAAGGCGTTCGAGGAACGCTTCAAGCGCAAACCGACCTATATCGACGCCGACGCCTATCTGTCGCTTGATCTCGTTCATCAGGCGATCCTCAAGGCCGGAACGACGGACGTTGATGCCGTCCGCAAGGCCCTCGAGGGACTCAAAACAACGACGATTGTCGGCGAGGTCGAGATGCGCGCTGCCGACCATCAGCTTCTTCGGCCGCTGGTCGTGGTGCAGGCAACCAAAGTCGGCGAAGGCAAGGGCGAAATCACGATGCGATCCGTCCTTGCGCGCGACGTGATCCAACCGGCGGTGAGTCCAGAATGCAAGATGTAGCGATTGGCCGGCGGGAAGCGAATTCACCGGATGAGGCGTCGTCAGCTCGTCGCATGAAGCGACGCCTCCACTCACCATGATGTGCGGCGGTTGCCGCGGAGAGGGCAGGGCGATCGCAAATGCAGGGAACGCAATTTCTGCGGCAAGCGGTAGCTTGCCAACCAAACGGCACAGCGACCATCAGCGGCTCCCGCCGGCGTACCTGGAGGGAGGTAGGCGACCGGGTGCCGCGTCTCGCCGCCGCGCTGCGCTGCGTCGGCATAGCGGACGGCGCGTTCGTGGCGGCGCTGGCCTTCAATTCCGACCGATACGTCGAACTGTTCTTCGCAGTGCCTTGGGCCGGCGGCGCGTTTGCCCCGCTCAACATTCGCTGGTCGGCGCCCGAGAACGCCTATGCGCTAACGGATTCCCATGCCTCGGTCCTGTTCGTGGACGAGGCCTTCATCGACCAGGCGCGTGAGCTCCAGCGCCAACTCGATTGGGTGAAGACACTCGTTTTCATGGGCGAGGGTGAAACCCCCGACGGCATGATTGGATATGAGGATCTAATTGCAGAACACCCGCCGATGGAGGACTCCAACCGGTGCGGCGAAGATCTGTGGGTTATATTCTACACCAGCGGAACTACTGCGCATCCAAAGGGCGTGATGATGTCGCATCGCGCCTTGTTTGTCGCGACGCTCGGCTACCTCGCGATGCTGCCGAACATTGAGGACCTCAGCTTTCTCTACGTCGCCGGGTTCTTCCACTTCGCCGGGGCGAGCGCGCTCCTCTATATCACGGTGTCGGGCGGCACGCATGTCCTGCTGCCAAAATTCGAACCCGTACCAGTCATGCAGGCGATCTCCGAGCACCGAATCACCAACATGGTGCTCGTCCCGACGATGATCAACATGCTTATTCACCACCCTGACTTTGAGTCCTACGATCTTTCAAGCTTGCGCACGTGTGTGTACGGGGGCTCCCCGATGCCCGAGGCGCTCATGCAACTTGCCATTCAGAAGCTGCCGACCTGGCGCTTCTATCAGATCTTTGGCATGACCGAGACCGGCGGTTTCGCGAGCATGCTGCGCTGGCGCGATCACATTCTTTCCGGGCCCAAAGCCTCGCGATTGCGCTCGGCCGGACAGCCCGCGCCCGGTAATGAGATCAAGATCAAGTTGGCCGACGGGACTTTCGCGCCCCCCAACACCCTCGGGGAGATCATCGTACGCAGCGACTCGTTGATGTCGGGATACCTCAACAATAGGGAGGCGACCTCGGCTGTGATGCGGGACGGTTGGATGTGGACCGGGGACGCGGGGACTATCGACGAAGACGGATTTCTCTATGTGGCCGACCGCGTCAAAGATATGGTCGTTACCGGCGGCGAAAATGTCTATTCGATCGAGGTCGAACGCGTCCTCTTCCAACATCCAGCCGTTCGCGAAGCCGCCGTGATCGGGATTCCGAGCGAGCAGTGGGGCGAGAGCGTGCACGCGGTCATCGTGCTGCGGGACGGCGCCAGCGCGACGCCGGAGGAGCTGACAGCGCATTGCCGCAAGCTGATTGGCGGCTACAAGATTCCACGAAGCTACGAATTCCGCACGGAGCCGCTGCCCGTAACATCGGTTGGCAAGGTGCGCAAGAACGTGTTGCGCGATCGCTGGTGGAAGGGACGCGAGCGGAAGATATAACAAAAAGGGTTAGACGTCGTATTGACGTCTGGCGTACCGCCGCGCGTAGCGGATCAATTGACCAAAGACACCTTGCCGAAATGCGCGGCTGAATCGAGACGGTCGAAGCCGGCGCGGATGTCCGCCATCCGGAAGCTCGAATCGATGCACGGCTTCACCAGGCCGCGATTGAAGACGTCGAGCAACTGACGGAATTCTCCGACGCTCCCGCCGGTCGATCCGTAGATCTCCAGCTGACGGATGAACACGCGCTGGAGATCGGCCGGAGGATTGCCGCCCGTCGTCGCGCCGCAGGTGACGAGCCGTCCGCCCCGACGGAGCGACTTCAGCGACTCGCTCCAGCTTGCTTCCCCGACGCTGTCGATTACTATGTCGACGCCGCCACCGCTCATCTCGAGGATCGCCTTGGACACTCGGTCTTTGCGATAGTTGACCCCGGCCTGGGCGCCCATATTCACCGCGCGCGCGATCTTGGCGTCGCTCGATGAGGTAACAAAGATGGAAGCCCCGACCATCTTCGCCAGTTGAAGGCAGGCGACCGCGACTCCGCCACCGATTCCGACGATCAATACGCTTTCGCCCCGCTCCAGCGTTTTCTTGCCGAACAGCATGCGCCAGGCCGTAAGGTGCCCCGTCATCAGGGCGCCCGCGGCGACAACGTCGGCGTCGTCCGGCAACGGAAAGAAGCAGTGACTCGGCATCGCGACGTAGTCCGCGAAGCCACCATCTCGATGCTCGCCCATGATCTTCACGCGTTCGCAAAGCGGCTGATCGCCGGCAAGGCAGTAGCGGCACTTTCCGCAAAACGCGTCAGGATAGAGGATCGCCTTCATGCCCGGCTTGAGGCCGCTGTCAGGCGCGGCCTCGACCACTTCGCCTGCGGCTTCCACGCCCATCACCTGCGGCAGCGAGTGAGTGATGCCCACCCCGCTGTCGCGCATGTAGAGATCAACCCGGTTGATCGACGAAGCGGCCACGCGCAGAACGGACTCGCCCGGCGCCGGTCTCGGATCGGGAAAGTCGCGCCAGCTTACACCCTCGACGCCGCGTCGCTCCAATACCGCAGCCTTCACACTCGCCTCCCTGTTTCGTCGCTTTCGGGCGCGTCTGATCCTTTGCGTATGTCTTCGATCGGGGATGTCAACGGAGCCTCGAGCATGGCGACAGCAGCGTCGATGAAATTGCCGAGCGGATCGGACGCGCTCCAAGGCTCGGCATGGGAGCGGTTCTCGTCCAGCGCGCCCTCGAGAACGGCGAAGATGGAAGACGACGCCCAGAAGTAGAACAGGACACGCTGGTCCTTGGCGCTATCGGGCATCGGCGGCATCAATCGGCGGATGTGGCGCAGCGCGCGGTTGTAAGCGGAGAATCCAAGCTTGGCGACGGTGTCGGTGACCAGACGGCGACGGGTGTGCAGGAGAGTGGCGAAGAAGCGCGCGCTCGCCTCGTCGCCTTCGCCCGCGTTCGGCTGTGGCCCTCGTCGCACAAGGATCTGGACGACTTCACGAACAGAGTTCGGGCCGCCCGCGGCTTCGAGCGCGGTCAATGCCCGGTCCAGGCGCGCGTTCGCCGCCGCGAGCGCGTCCCGGATCAGCGTCTCGATCAGTTCTTCCTTCGATCCGAAATAGTAATTGAGCGCCGAAACGTTCTTTCCGCCCGCCTCCCCGACAATGTCGCGCACCGTGACGGCGTCGACGCCGTTCAGGGCGAAGAGCCTGCGCGCCGCGCGCTTGATCCGCTCGCGGGTCGTGAGGTCGTCGGGCGTGTTTGCGCTCGAGGGTTCCACCAACATCTCGCCTCTGCTCAAGCCGAGAATCTGTATTGCCATTCTGGAACATTCGTATTAAACGATTGCATTAACCAACGCAACCGAGCGCTGCCACTCGAACGAGTCTTTTCAACTCATGATTTCCTTTGCGCTGACCGAGGAGCAGGAGATTGCCCGCGCGACGGCGGCCGATTTCGCCCGCTCGGTTCTCTCCGCGACGGCGCGGGCGACGGACGAAGCGGCGGCGCTGCCCGCGACGCTCCAGGCCACCGCCTGGGCGCTTGGCCTTGTCCAGACGATCGCCGACGCTGGGCCCGGATCACTCGAGCAGCCAACCGTCCTGAACGCCCTCATGCTCGAAGAACTGGCGCGCGGCGACGCCGCGGCCGCCGTGGCGATCGCCGCGCCGCTTGGCTTCGTCAAGGCGGTGGCGGACCAGGGTACGGAGCGTCAGCGGCAGGAGTTGCTGCCGCTTTTCGCTGCCGACGCGCCGCGCCTCGCCGCGATCGCCTATGTCGACGTGGGATGGTTCCAGGGCGCCGCCCGACCCACGACGGCGACCAAAGTTGCGGGCGGCTTCCGGCTTGAAGGGGTGAAGGGCCTGATCCCGCTCGCAAGTCGGTGCAGCCATGTCCTTGTGACCGCCGAGAGCGACGTCGGAGCGCAGGCATTCATTGTTCCGATGGAGTCGAACGGCGTGACAGTCCACCCTCCGCGCGGCACGCTAGGACTCCGCGCGCTTGCGATGGCGGACGTCGCGCTGGACAGCGTCTTCGTTGCCGACTCCGCTCGCCTCGGCGAGGATTCCGTCGCCGACGTTCAGCGGATCGTTGATCAGTCGCGCGTCGCGCTCAGCGCGATCTTGTCCGGACTGTCGCGCGCCGTCCTCGACGCGGCGCTCCCCTACACAAAAGAGCGGGTCGTGCACGGCCAGGCGATTGCGAAGAAGCAGAGCGTCGCGTTCAAGATCGCCGACATGCATATCGCAATCGAGGCCATGCGGTGGATGGGGCTGCGAGCGGCGACTGAAATCGACGCCAGACAACCCGCAACCCGGAGCGCTCGTCTCGCGCAGGTCTACGCCTCCAACGCCGCCGTGCGGATCGCCGACGAAGGCGTGCAAATCTTCGGCGGCCACGGCTTCGTGCGCGATCTGCCGCTTGAGATGTGGTACCGCAACGCCCGCTCTCTTTCCGTCCTCGATGGGCTGGTCGGCGCATGAGACCGTGGGGCGCCGCCCGATGATCAGTTTCGCCTTCACCGATAGGGACCGCGAGATTTTGGAGGAAGCTCGCCGGCAGGCCGAGATCGCGGTTCGATACGCGCGCAACTTCGAGGACGACGAAGACGCAATGCTGCCTGCGAGCTACCCTGAAGCCGAGGGGCGGCCGGACACGCGCGCCATGCTCGAGGCGCACGCTGATGAGATCAGCGGAAGCAAGATCATCGGCGCGCTGATCTATCTCTGGGACTGGTACGGCGGCGTGCCTTTGCGCGAGCACCGCTATTCGCTTGGCAACACCGTGCTCAAGATCGCCGGCACGCCCGAACAATACGCGCGCTGGGGCGAGAAGACGATCGCGATCGGCCTCACCGAGCCGATCGGTGGGTCCGACCCCGCGTCGGTGCGCGCGACCGCGACCTGGGACCCGGCGACCAGCGAATGGGTCGTCAACGGCGAGAAAATCTTCATCACGTACGCGCAAAGCTGCGACGCCGTGCTGGCGCTTACGCGGATGATCTGTCCCGACCGGCCACCGAGGCTCTCGACCGTCATGATCGAGAAGGGGACGCCAGGCTTTTCCGTCGGCCCGCAGATCCGCAAGATGGGGATCCGCTTCGAAGACACGGCGGGACTTTCCTTCGTCGACTGCCGCATCCCGGCCTTCAATCACATCGGTGGCGACCTCAAGCGGACGTTGATGTCCTTCAGCGAGTCGCGTCCCGTCGTCGCGGCCTACGCGCTCGGCGTGTCGCGCGCTGCGATGGACTTTACCTGGGCGCGGCTCGGCGAAATCGATATTGCTCCGGACTACAACGCCACAATCACGCAACGATCAGCCGCGGCTGACCGTATGCTCGCGCTCGAGGCGGAGTGGGAGGCGACATGGATTTCGGTCCTGCGCGCGAAATGGATCGAACAGAATGAGGGCCCCGGCAAGATCGACTCTTCTGTCGCCAAGGCGCTGGGCGGCATGCTTGCGCGCCGAGCAACGCAGGTCTGCATCGAGGTGCTCGGCGCCTGCGGCCTCTCGGCCGCCTATCTGGTGGAAAAATGCTTTCGGGATGCCCGCATTTTCGACATCTATGAAGGAACTGGCGAGATCCAGCGCCTCATCATCGCCCGCGAACTGCTTGGCTACACGCCGAAGGAACTGAATTAGCCGGGGTCGTGGCAATGCCCTCATGCCCGGAATGCGACACGGCGCCAGAACCTAGGGGACTGTCGCCGTCGCGCAGGCGAACAAGCGCGAATCGCCTGGAGCTTGCTCACTAGCGACAGCGCCTATGACGCCGGCCTTTCGGTTCGCGCAGCCTGACAGCAAAGCCCAAGCGAAAGGATCAATATCCTAACCCAAATTTGCAATTGATTGGCGGAATCTGGCGAAACGAGGATCGGCGCTAAGCCGCGTCGGAGTCCTCGTCGTCCTCGGTGTCGCCGATGATGGCGAGGAGATTTTCCTTCATCCCGCGAAGGGCGCGCACGGTCGCCTTCAGATCCGCCGCGTCGATCTTTTCAAGAATTTCCTTCTCGGTCACGGTCACGCTGTCCCGGATGCGCGCAATAAGAGCGTGACTGCGCTTGGTGAGATAGACCCGCTTAACCCGTCGGTCCTCTTCGTCGGGCCTACGAGACACAAATCCGGTCTTCTCGAGGCGATCGATCAACTGACCGAGCGCGACCTTTCCCAGGTCGAGTTCGTCAGCAAGCGCCACCTGCGACATGCCGTCCGATCGCGAGAGAAAGGCGAGCACCCACCATTGCGAGCGCGTGACGCGCAGAGGCTTCAGCGCCCGGTCAACCACGCGCCGCCGCAGCCGCGACACATCGTGGACGAGAAACCCGAGCCGCAGCTCCCAATCCAGATCTGGCGCCATCTTGGCCTCGAAGAGCGGCCCCAAGGAAATGCGTCCGCTACGTGACGAAACGAACAGTGGCCAAGAACCGCACCCGCCGCAAGCGCCCGGATGAGAAACCGCGCGCGTGCGACGCGATTTCTCAGATCTTGCGTTCGTGCCCAACCCGCCGGTCGCGTAACACGTTATCGCGTATGTTCCGTTGTGTTCGCAGAGGAGTTCAGACGCAAACCTGGTTAGTGCGATTTGTACGTACCCGGTCGCGCGGTAAGTGCGCTATTCAAGAAGCAATATGCCAGAATCGATCCGGTCATTGTTCGTGGAAGCGAGGCGGTTCTGCCCTTCGACTGGGATGAATTGCCCAAGGGCCGTCTTTGGCCGAGTTCCTCTCGGCCGCCGCCGTGGATGCCATGACGCGATCTGCGCCGCGCCTTTTGAGTACTCGTGGCGGCCAAGGCGTCGCGCTCGACCATCTGACATGGCTGGTGTCATTGATCGATTTGACGGTGATTTTTTCTCTTTTGTATTCGATGACGTTGATGCAGCATGGATCCTGCGCAAGTCGCCAGTAAGCGGAGAGAGGCTGGTCTAGCAATTGCAGCAGCAACGCGCGATTTACGCTGTCGTGTCCAACAAGAACGATGAGATCGTCGGGAAAGCTTTCGACGGCTGCGCGGAAAGCGTCTGCCGATCTTAACACGATATCCTGCAACGACTCACCAAACGGGAAACGCGTAAGGTGGGGCATGGACCGCCATTGCTCGTAGGCGGCCGGCCATTGCTCCTTAACCTCGTCATACGTCTTCCACTGCCAATCGCCGTAGTTGAGGTCCTGCAGGCTGGCGCTGACGGCCGCCTGGAGGCCACACGCTTCGGCGATCACTCGCCCAGTTGTTACACAGCGCTCAAGTGGGCTGGTCTGTACCGCCACGGGCCGCCACGTAGAGGCAATCCGATCAGCGGTCATTTTCGCTTCTTGCAGTCCCTGCTCGGAAAGTGGGAGCGGGTGTTGGCCACGAAAACGTGGTGGGTTTATTCCCTCAACGTGACCGTGCCGGGCCAGGATGATCGTGGTCATCACGCCTCCCCTCCCGAGAAGCCGCGGGCCGCGCTGTGGCAGCATGGTTTCGAAAGCGGATAACCTGGACCCAATGTTTCGCACCCCGAGGCGGAACAGAGGCGTTCATCGTCAGTGCGATGGGCTGAATAGTCTAAGGAAGTTTTCGACATCGGCGAACTCCGGGCGCATCGGACCCGAAGTGCGCACCGCCACACTCTCGACGGAATCCCACCACGGTCCACGTGACAGGGGTCATCAGCCGATCGGCGGTTAAAGGGGACTCCATCCCTCAAAACGACATAGGTTCGCGCTGCTCTCCTGGCACCCTCCGCGCTAGATTTTTTCGCCGGCGGTATTCACCGAGCCCGGCAGAGGTGGTCAGAGCGGGCTCTAGGCCCGAACCTCGGAAGCCTCAATGGCATTGACTTCGGAAGCCTCAGCCGTCTCTCCGCTCGCAAAGATCTCGCGGTACACGTCCTCGCCGAAGCTTGTCCCGAGCGGCTCCCCTTCGACCAGTTTGAATGTCCGGCGTCCGTCTTCAAGCCTGTCAGCCCGAAGGAACAGCGCGGAGTCGAGATGCTTCTCGTAAAAGCCGTGGGCGAAATCGTACTGATGGCTGATGAATACGACCTTGTTTGGCCGCTCGAGCAAGGCGGACAAGATTTGCCGGGCGATTTCCGAGCCTTCCCGTTCATTGGTCGCCGCGAAGGACTCGTTGAACAGGAGCAATGCGCGGGGCGTGACGATGTTGGCGATGTCGTTCATGCGGCTCAGCTCCTCGTCGAACTTGCCGCTTTTCATCGTCGCGTCCTCCTCGTGCTTGAAATGGGTGAACACCCCGTCGACGATGTTGAGCTCAAGGCTCGCGGCGGGCGCGAACATGCCCGATTGCGACATCAGTTGCGCGAGCCCGAAGCTTCTTAGGAACGTCGTCTTGCCGCCCTGGTTGGCGCCGGTGACGATGATCAGGCTCTTGCCGTCCGCATTGATGTCGTTGCCGACCGGGCGCTTGTTCGCGGTCAGCGCCAGGCAGACCTCGTAGAGATCCCTGCAGGAGAAGCGAGGGGCGCCGGGTCCGGTCGCCGAGGGAAACGTAAATGGCGCCCCGAGTTCGAGGAGGCGCTGATGCAGGTTGAGACAGCCGATGTAGAACGCCAGTTCGGTTTGCAGCATCTTGAAGAAGGCGCCGATATGCTCGGCGCTCTTGGCGAGGGCGTCGGCCGCGAGCCCAAGGCCGCGGTCCCTCAGTTCGCCCATCGCTTGTGCGCCGGCCTCGTCCCTCGGAGCCAGATAGAGACTGTAGCTCGCGGGACCTTGCTCGAAGACGGCCCGGTAGGCGCGGGTGAACCAGTTGCCCGGATCCCTGAGCGGCCGCCGCAGGACGTAGTCCACGCCCTTCACTCCCTTCCCGAGCCCGGCGCTGACCAGCACAGCCCGGAATTTCAGCCGGTTCAGATGTCTGTCGATGACCGCGAAATAATCGTCGTCAAGCTCCGTCGACAGCGTGGTGAAGAGTCTCGTGAACGCTTCGGACCGGAATTGGGCGGCGTTGCGGTCGACCAGCGTGCGCATTCGCTTCAGCACGTCGACAAAGGCGACCATCCGCTGGACCGAAGTGTCGAGCAGGCCGGAGGGGTACTCCCGGAATGTCGACCATATCTTCCTCTGCCGCTCGGCCGACTCCACCGCGAGACCGTAAAGCTGGCGGACAATGTCCGGATTGCCGAGGCAGTCCTTAAGCGCGGCTTGCCGGTATTCGATCACGGCGACGTCGTTGAAGACGCTCGTCAATATCACCTTCTTCGCCACCTCAAGGACGAGCGGGTCCTTGGCCGCCATGACCGTGAACAGAGTGTCCAGCTCGAGGTTCTTGGCAAGAACGGCCTCGTTGGCGGGCAAAGCGCGTTCAAGGTCGAAATCGCGGTCCCGGTGCATGAGAAAGGCTTTCATGACGGCAGCCTTTCCCGCAGCTGGGCATAGGTCAGACCATATTTCTCGGCGACCGAAATGGCGTAAGCCAGGCCGTCGGGCGGACGCCGCACGACCTTGAAGGTGCGCTCGGCGACGTTGCCGGGTTTGACCATGCTCCCCATGCTGACCGAGGTCTTGCTGAGCGCGGCCAGTTCGTCGATGAAGGTGACGCAGACGCACAGCGCGTCGAGGGCGATGATTTTGGTCAGGATCCTGGTGCTGAGGAAGATCGCGTCCTTGAGGCTCGTTGAGTTGAACACTTCATTGAGAATGATGATGCTGTCGGTCGTCGCTTCTTCCAGCGTTTTGTGAAGCCGGAATAGATCGTCGTGCAATTTGCCGCGCAAATTGTGAACGTCCTCCTCCTTCTCGAAGTGTGTGAACATCTTGTCGAACAGGAATAGGTGGGCTTGGGTTCCTGGAACCGGACAACCGATCGCGGCGAGATGGTGCAAAAGACCGAACGTCCGCGCGAACGTCGTCTTGCCGCCCTGATTGGGCCCTGACACGATGATGATCCGCTCGCGACCATCGAGGAAAAAATCATTGGTCACCACCGGCAGCTTCTGATCGACAAGCAATTTGGCCAGCGCAAGGTCATAAGCATTCATGACCCGGATTTCCTTGGTTTCCGCTGACACAAGCGGATAGCAAAACGCCAATCCGGCGCGGCTGATGCGGCGTATATGGGCGATGTAGGCGACATAGAACTGGACCTCCCGATCGAACCGCAGGATCGTCCGGTCAAAGAAGCTGCTGCTTCGCGCGGAGAAGTCGTCGAGCTCCGCGAATATCTCCGGATTCAGCCTCGCGACGCGATCGAGGACTCCCGCCTCGATGTGGTTCATCTGCTCGAAGTTCATGAACTTGAAAATGTGGTCGGCGGCGGAGCCCTGTTTGAACTTCTCGAAATCCGCCTGAATTTTGGCCCCGTAATCGGGCTCGTCATGATAGCCCGAGACGGTGATCACGCCGTCGCCGATGAGCAGCGTATAGCGAATGGAGCAAAGTCTCGCGGTAACTGTTGCGATCTCCTTCAACAATTGTTGAAAGGCCGGGGAGCCGACGTAACCGTCGAGAAAGGCGAAGAAGCCGGCAAGCCCCGGCGAGGAGGGCGGCGCCGCGCGGAGATCGGACAATAGACGCTCGACGCACTGACAATGGAGTTCGACGGCGTCGAGCAACCAGGCCTCCTTCTGGTATTTGTAGTGCAGCTTGCCCGCCTGGGTGAGGTGTTCCCGCACCGATTTCATCGTGTCCGCGAACCTCGTCACCGCGTCATAGCGCGCGTCGTTCTCGAGGTCGCGCATCACCTCTTGGCGGTATTCCACGGCTTCGCGCGACTTGAGCGGCTCGTGGAAAAACGGCGCCAGATTGTATTCTTGCTTGCCGGCGGTGATCGAGGCGACGATCTGGTCAAGATTGAGGTCGGCGAAATAGGCCGGCGCTTCGGACATCTCCGCCTTCGTATCATCCTGCAACGACGGATTGAGGATGCTGAGGAAGGTCATGGCCGGAAGTCTCCGGCCGCGGAAGGAGTTCGATCCGCAACCCGCGCCGCGTCGCGCCGATCGAGCCGACGAACGCCGCTTGATCTGTCATTGACTTTGCTGCGGGAGCCAGTGACGCCTGAGGTCATCGCGACAGGCGCGTGCAATGACACGCGGTCTTTGACAGGAACCATGCGCACTCCTCCACTTCGTCAAAAGACGTTCGGAGGAGTCATCAGCCCACAGGCGCCTAAGGCGAACTCCATCGCCTACCGGGACACGTCACAAACCCTGAAAAATGTCCCCTGTGAAAGTGCCAAGCCAAGAATTAGAATTCCAGAGGGCTTTGTCAAGGTCTGCGGTCCGAACTGGCGCCTCAATCGCCGCGTCGGTCGCCGCCGCGGCTTGCGCGGCCAACGCATCCTGGCCGACGGTCGAAACAGCGGACCGCGACCCTCATTGCGTTGCGGCGAGAGGCTCGCAAGGCCCCGCGGGCGGATGCGCCGCAAAGCGATACCTTCGCGTCTAAAGCGTCGCATCGACGTTTGCGCGAATCCGCGGATCAAGTCGGAACTCGACGTACACCCAAGGGGAGTCTGCATCCTTGTAAAATACATAGGTAAGCGTCCGGCCAGCCTCGGGCGAATCGTCCATGACCAGCGTCGCGAACGCATAACTCAATTCCTGCCACAGCCACTCGCAAATCGCTGGCAATTCTGTTGGCCCGCATTCGATTCGACAGGCGCCTTTCGCGTCGTCGAGTCTCGCGACGACCCCCCGCTTCCATCGGGCGTCGAAAAGATCGACGATGCCCGCCAATCGTGGCGCCGGGTCGACTATCTCGTGATTGATCGTCATGGGGCGTCTCTCTCAGCCGCCCATAGCCGTCGCTGCCGCACGGAGGAGTTCCTGCAAGACGGGAGGAACATAGATCCCGATCGCGAACAAAGGAACGCGGCCAGAGCGAGCGTGACCCGACATGAAAGCGGCACGGCGGAGATGGTCACCGTCTCTCGAGGGGTGCTAAAAGCCATCCTAGTAGCGTGGGACATGACGGCGCAAAAAGCGACGACGACAAAGAACGCCAACAGCCCAATCGTGAGGTACTGACCGCTGGCGATCCCCGCCTTGAAAATCACGAGCTCACTTACGAAGATCGCAAAGGGGGGAGCCCCGACGATTGCAAAGGCGCCAGCGACCAGCGCTAGGGCTGACCACGGCGAAAGTCGGACAAGTCCGCGAATCGACGAAATTTCCTGAGTGTCGAATGTCATTGCAATGGCCCCCGCGGCGAAGAAGCAGAATGACTTGGCGATTGCGTGTCCCGTCATTTGATATGCGGCGGCGAGATGCGCTTCTGTGCCGCCCAATCCCGCGGCGACAAGAATGATGCGCATGCGCTCGACCGTCGAGAAAGCGAACATCCGCTTGAAATCGCGAACGTAGATAAGGAGGAGTGTTGCGACGCCCACCGACAGCAAACCAAAGCCGATGAACCATGGGCGTGCATCGAGCCCCGGCGCGCCGCCGATCACCGGAAAGAGCCGCAGGATGACGTAGAGCACCGTTGTCGTTTCGACGCCCGACAACAGGGCGCAGATCGACGCCGGGGCCTGACTATGCGCGTCCGGCAACCAGGTGTGCATCGGCACGAGACCAACCTTGGTGCCGAACCCCACGAGTATGAACAGGAACGCCGGCCACAAGAGCGCGGGCGGGATATGCGGCGCCGCCTGCACCAGCCCTTCCCAGGTGAACGGCTCGAAACCCGCGACCCGCGATCCCCAGTAGAGAATGAGGAAGCCAAGCAGGGCGAGGACAGCCCCCAGTGTTGTCAACACGACGTATTTCCACGCCGCTTCGAGCGCTTCAGCCGTGTCCTCGAAGCCGCCAAGAAAGTCGGATAGCAACGTCGTGAGCTCGACTGCGACCCACATCAGGGCGACGTTCGCCAGCACAGGCACAGCCAAGAGGGGCGCTAGAAACAGCTTCAAGAGGCCATAGTATCGCTGCTCCTTGGGCGCGGCCTCGGGTCCGGCGCGAGCCTTGATGTATCCCCAGGAGTATAGCGCCGCGGTCGCTCCGACGAGGGCGACCAGCAACACGACCAGCGCGCCCAACCCGTCGCACGTCAGCCATTGCCCCAGCGCGTCGACACGACCGGTGCGCGCAGCGTTGACGGCCACATCGACAGCGAGCACGAAGACGACCGCGGCGGCGGCGACCGTGATCGGCGCCGCGAAACGGCGCCCGATTGGCGAAAGGGCGAGCGCGCTGGCGAGCAGGGGGAAGATCAGGACGGCCGTGAGTCCCATCCTAACGCTCCCGCAGCGACGCCAGTTGACCAACCGACGTCGTGCCAAGCTGAGTGTATATGCGACGTGTGAGAAGGCCGACGACCAACGCGACGACCGGCACGTCGACCGCGGCGGCGAGTTCGGCGATCACCGGCAGATCGGGGACAATGGCGATCCCCGCGAAAAACACGCCGTTCTCGAGCGCCAGCAAGCCGAGGAGCTGCGGCACAGCCTCACGTCTGACCACAACCGTGAAGACCCCCAGGAATATAGCTGCGAGCCCAAGCGGCAAGTTGATTCGAGCGAACGGCGGGTCCACGGCGCTGAGAATCGGATTCGCGATCCAATAGGCGAGGATGATAAGGACCGCG
The DNA here is from genome assembly GCA_049584355.1 of Roseiarcus sp. Lineage (GTDB taxonomy): Bacteria > Pseudomonadota > Alphaproteobacteria > Rhizobiales > Beijerinckiaceae > Roseiarcus. The sequence goes on from JBAUXQ010000121.1 coordinate 54,288, forward strand.
GCGATCAGCAGGGAACCGGGGATGTTGAGCACGCGGTCGATCTCGCGCGTGCGATAGACCTCGGCGCTGACCGTGCGCCGCAGCACCCACGGGATCATCACCGTCTTGGTGGCCACGGTAATCGCCGCGACGGCGATGAGGTGCAGCGATCCGAGCGCGATCCCGAGGAGCACTGCAGAAAGCGATAAGAGAAGAGATTGCGCAATAAAGAGTTGAAGAGAGGCAAGAACCTGACGTGTTGCGACCACGCCAAGGCCCACGAGAAGAAAGAGAGCGCCAGTTAGCGCATCGAGGGCAAAGATGACGGGAAAAGGGGAATCGTTCATGGTCGACCCTAGATTTCGGACAATCGCGTGATCATCGCGACAGCAGAAATGACCAAGGCCGCGCCAAGGAACTCGGTGATCCGGAAAAGGCGCAATTTTGCGAGCGAAGATTCGATACAGACGAGGAGGAGGATGAAGACGAAGATCTTGACGAGGACGAGCGGGATCGCCAACAGCACCTCGGCCAGCCCCATGCCACCTGCCAGACCCCATGGCGTCACGAGGACGTTGAGAAAGACGCAAATCAGGACAAAGAATTTCATTGCGCCAGCCCATTTAACCAGCGCGGCGCCGCGTCCCGAATATTCAAGAGATTTCGATCGCTCGATCATTGCGAGTTCGAACATCCCTGAGGGGCTGTCAACTGGAATGCGGCCGTCTTCCGCGAGAATCAGCATGAGGAACGCGATCATCAGCAGGACATGCGAAGGCTCGAAGAAGTTGGAGATCGGCGTTACCCAGCGAGCCTGAACGATGTAGGGGATCGTTGAGCCTGCGACGAACGAGACGGTCAGAAAAACGATGATGAATACGGGCTCAGCTAGAAATCCGACCATCCGCGTCCGGCTCGCCCCCATCGGGCCGTAGGGGTTCGCCGTATCGACGGCGGCAAGCGCTGTAAAGAAGCCGCCCAGCGCGAGGACGAAGCCAGCGCCTAGCATATCGGCCATAAACGCGAAAAACAGGGGGTAGCGGGTCAGAACGGGTATGAGAAGGGCGACGAAGACCGGCGCCGCGAACGCGACATAAGGCGCCGCGCGGAAAATCCATGAACTCTCTTCAGAAACAATTTCATCTTTATGCAGGAGCTTCCAAAGGTCGCGGTAGGGTTGAAGGACGCTCGGCCCCCTTTTGGATTGGACCACCTCCTTCAATCGACTTGTCACGCCCTCAACGAGAGGCGCGAACGCAATCACGACGAAGACTTGAAGAATGTTATAAAGGATGCGGTGGGCCATCGCTCAGCCCTGCATTGCCGATGCGCTAGAGCTCCGCCAAGCTGCAAACGCCTCTTTGACCGCGAGCCCGGCCGTCCGGCTTCGGCGTTCAGATTGCCCGATCGAAGAAATCGCCTCAGCGTTCACCACCGCACCACCGCCCGGTGTCCCTATATCCGCCGCTCCGATTTCGAGCGGCGCGGTCATAGGAGTCATCAGCCAGTTCGGCGGTTACGGCGAACTCCATCGCCGTGTAGGTGCGCTTTTCACACCTACGATCATTCGACGTTATCACAACGCTTAGCGTTGGCAAATCCCAAGAGTTATGCCGCGATTTCAGATCAGTCGGAACTCCGAGCCGTGCATCGCTACGTTCGCTTTCGACGCGCTGAAGATCGCGCCCAGTGTCCAACAGAGCCAAGCCTGCCTATCGGCGTAGCGATCCGCGTTCGATTGATTTAGGCTGCGGCCGGCCGCTCGATAGTGCCACGCAGGTGGCGCTCTTCGACATTATCGGCTTTGCATGATCAGTGGGCGATCGACTGCCTCCAGAGGTGATCATTAGTCTGGCAGGTTTTCTCTGAGAAAGCCTCGATCCAGGACGTGTCCCAAATGTCGCATTCGGAAGTTGGGATCACGCGGAGCTCGTCGACGACCCGCCGATTCGCAGATTTGCCAACATCCCTCGCTCCGCCGCGACGACCTTCGGGACATCGCGCAGCGTGAAGTGACCAGTTTCCGGCGTCATTTCGAGGTGGCGCTGGTGAAGCGCGACTACCGCCGAACGGTGGCCGATAGACACGATCGTCGTGCCTTTCAGGCGACCTGCGAAGACGGCGTAGAGTTCCGCCTCCATTTCCTCATCGACAGCCGACGTCGATTCGTCGAGGAACAGCCAATTTGGCCGCATCAGGAGCGCCAAGCGCTGCTGCTCGCCCGCTCGAGAGGCGCTGCGACCAAACCTCCTCGCGGTCGAGTTCTCCCACAAGATGAGGGAGATGGGCATCCGCGAGCGCGGTCCGAATATTATTGTCTTTATACGTTCCCGCAACCGCTGGGTACGTGACGGCGGAGCGCAGCGTGCCGATCGGAATATAGGGCTTCGGCGTGACCACCATTATTAGCGCGCCCGCCGGCGTGCTGATGCGGCCCTCGCCGCATGGCCAGATGCCAGCAATTGCGCGAAAGAGCGCGGCGCGGCGAACGGGGCGCCGTATGTGTAGCTCGGCGGATAGCCGAAGAGCGCCGCCACGCCGCCAAACACTCCGCCCAGGACCCCGCCCACAATGGCGCCGGCGCCGGTAAAGACTCCCTGCACGGCCTGGCCGGTTCCACCCACGACGTTGCCGACCGCCGCCACCGGGCCCCAGGCGTAG
>JBAUXQ010000122.1:0-5296 GCA_049584355.1 Roseiarcus sp.
CATCGAGCCAGGCGGCGTTGCGCCCGCCCTCGTCCAGGAGCCGGTTGCGCCCGCGCAGGGCGCGCTCGAACTGGCCGACCCGCGCGCCATGATTGGGGTCGATCGCCAGCACGAAGCGGTCGAGGAACCGTCGCCGCTCGGCTGCCGGCCCGGCGAAGAGCGAATCCATCGCCGGCGTCAGCCAGACGATCCGCACATGGTCGCAGAACGCGCGCGAGGAGGGGACAGCCGCGCGGTCGATGCGGTTCAGCCGCTCCGCTTCGTCGCCATTGGCGCTCCGCTTCCAGCCCGAGCCGAGCTGATGGGTCTCGCCGTCCGCTTCGATCTCGATCGACAGCGCAAAACCGCCGGCCCCGCCGACCCGGGCGCACTCCTGAAGTTCCGCCCGGCGCAGGCCGCGTCCGGGAGCGAACAGCGACAAAGCTTCGAGGAGATTGGTCTTGCCTGCGCCGTTCTCGCCGCATAGGACGACGAGCCGGCCCCCGATCGCCAGATCGAGCTCGCCGTAAGAACGAAAATCGCTGAGCATGATGCGCCCCACGCGAGGGCGCCTTCGCGCTTGAGCGGCGCCGTCGAGGCTGGTCATGGGTGGGCCGTGTGCCACGTCTGACCGCGACGCGGAAGTGGGAAAGAATGGAGCGCAGCCGATGAAGTCCCTCGATGTTCTGATGCCCGTCGAGGGCATGGGGCTTATCGGCGATCTGATCGGCGCCAGGCTGCCCCTGCACCGCCTGTGGCTCGAGCCCAATCCCGACCTCTGGCTCGCCGAATGGGGGCCGCGCATCCGCGCGATCGCGCTCGCCGGCCATGTCCGGGCAGATGAAGCCTATATGCGCCGATTCCCCAGCCTCGAGATCATCTCCAGTTTCGGCGTCGGTTACGACCACATCGACGCCAAGGCGGCGGCGCGACTTGGAATCATCGTCACCAACACGCCAGGCGTGCTCGACGACGAGGTCGCCGACACTGCGCTCGGCCTCATGCTCATGGCGGTGCGCCAGCTGCCGCAGGCGGAGCGATATCTGCGCGCCGGGCTTTGGCCGAAGGGCGCCTATCCGCTCACCCCTTCGCTCCGGGGCCGGACGGTCGGAATTGTCGGGCTCGGGCGGATCGGCAAGGCGATCGCAACCCGGGTCAGCGGCTTCGGGCTGGACATCGTCTACCACGGCCGGCACGCCCAAGCCGACGTTCCCTATCGCTACTATCCCTCGCTGGTCGAGATGGCCAAGGCCTCGGACATTGTCATTATCGTCGCCCCCGGCGGCCCCTCGACGCGCCATATCGTCAACGCCGAAGTGCTCGAGGCTTTGGGGCCGGACGGGGTGCTCGTCAATATCGCCCGCGGCTCGCTGGTCGACGAGAAGGCGCTGATCGAGGCCCTCAGGACCGCCAAGATCCTGGCCGCCGGCCTCGACGTGTACGAGAACGAGCCCAACGTTCCCGCCGAGCTGATCGCGCTTCCCGACGCGGTGCTGTTGCCCCATGTCGGCTCGGCGTCGGTCAAGACCCGACAGGCGATGGCGGAATGCGTGGCCGGCAACATTTTCGCCTGGGCTGACGGCAAGCCGCCGCTGACCCCCGTGCCGGAGACGCCTTGGCAAGGCCGATGGGGCAAGGGCGGGTAAGCGTCGAAACTCGATCGGCTCACCTGTTTTCGCCAAAGCCGAGATTCGTAGCGAGCGTGTGGACGTCGCGGATCGGAAGCGGATATTGCCGCGGGCGATCGAACGTCGGGGATCGACCGCTCAACCCGGCGCCTCGCTTGCGTCGCTGCGGTCAAGAGGCACAAGTTCGATCCAGCTGACCGCCACGCCCAGGCGGCGCTGATCATCGTTCACTCCCAGGTCGGCGGGCCGCGCGGCGGCGGCGCAGATCGCCAGCTGCACATACGGAACGAATGAAGTGTGATCGGAGGGATTGATTTCGCCGCTGAGGATCCAGGTTCCGTCCGCCGCCCTGGCCAAGCGCGTCGGAATCGGCGCGCCGTGGGCTTCGAGCGACAGGTCCCGGATCGACTGCTCCAGCACGGTCGCCAGCACGCAGATGTGCACGGCCATGCGCCGATCCGCCCGAATCGGCAATTCGACGGTCGAACGCTCGCCGGCGCCCGTCCAGCGGAAGGCGCCGAACTGCGGGTTGTGCTCCATCTCCCACCATTCGACGCCAATCGGTTCGCGTTCGAGACCAAATCGCTCTGGTTGAGTGAGCGTGCTGAGCTGATCGGGTAGGAATCGGAGTTCGACGCCCTTGGCGACGCGGTTTACTCGAAAAATTTCGCCAGGCTTCAGGTTGTCGGTCTCGGGCATGCGGATCGTCCGCCACTGTCCGGCCGCCGCCGCCGCCAGCACCCCGGTCAGCGCCTTCGCCACGAACCCCTCGCCGCCCTGCAGCGCCGCGAGGCACTGCTCTTGCTCCCGCGTCGATTTGATTTGGTACGCATTGCGGCGCGCCGCGGCGTTGAACTTGAACGCCGTGACCTCATTGCTCGGGGCGACGTCGCCTGCCGCCCGGACGCGTTGGAAGAAGTCGCAATCGGCGGGCAGACGGATCAACCGGGGATCGGTCCATCGGCCGATCTGGTCAACCAGGGCGCGCCGATGAACGAGGGCCGAGGGCGGAACGAAATCGCTGTCGGAACACCGACCTTCCGCGAAGATGCCGGCGGTGTGGATGATTTCCGATCCGGTCGGGCCATACATGATCAGGCCGCCCACGCCCGCGTGCGCACCGGCGGTGCGCGCGGCACAGACCGTGGATTCGAGATGGCGAGGCGCCCAAATATCGTCGTGGCCCAAATAGGCGATCCACTCGCCGTGCGCCGCGTCCAGGCCAGCATTGTTCGGACCGTGCTGGCTGCCGGCGTTCTGCGCCAGATTGAGCCAGCGGATGCGGGCGTCGCCGAATGCCTCGACCACGGCCTCGCTATCGTCGGTGCAGGCGTCCCCGACAACGAGGATCTCGAAATCCTGCAGGGTCTGTCCGAGCACGGAGCAGATCGCCAGCCGGAGCGCTGCGCTCCAGTTGAAGGTGGCTATGATCACGCTGACCATGGGCGACGGGCCAAGCTCCGGCGCCGGCGTCACCATCGATGTGGGATCAGGTCCGTCGCTCGCGTGCTGTCCCACGGTAGGTCGAGCGCGTCGGGCGCTTCGTAATCGTACATGCGGTCGGGCATGTTGATGATTGTCGCCTCGGTGTCGCCGATGTTCTTCCAGCCATGGTACAGGTTGGGGGGAATGATGAGCAGGCCCGGGCTGCGCTCACTGACCAGCAGCTCGTTCAATTGCCCTCGCGTCGGCGAATCCCGGCGTCCGTCGAACACGGCGAACCGAATCAGTCCCGAGACCACGAACAGCCTGTCGGTGCTGCGCTGGTGCAGACCCCAGGCGCGCACATGGCCCGGCAGGGTGGTGGTGATATGGACCTGGACCACCGGCGCGGTGACAATCGGCCAGTCGGCGCGGACAACCTCGACGAGATGACCGTCCTCATGGACGACCGGTCGCGTGGGCCTGAACATCACGCCCTCTATCGACAGCCGGGACAATTCGCCAGAGGCGTCGACCGCCGATTGCTTGGCGACGAGCCGGTCGCGACCGATCAGTTGGCCAACCACGCGCTGTGACTCCGCCTTCGCTCGTCAGACAATCCAGCCCGCATCGCCGGATGACCGGTGACCCCATCGGAAGCCTGCCTCAAGCTTAGGTTTCCGACAAGCAGTAATTGTCGCCGGCCATCCGCCAGAGGTCAGCGAACAGATTTCTCGGAATGGCGGCCTCGCGGTCGCGCGCACGCATACCGCGGGCAATATCAGTCTCAGTCGCGAAGGGTCCAGCGCCTGCGTCGACGCGCGCGCCATACGGAACTGGCCCCCGGAAGGTCCGCTTCTTGCGCACAGCGGCCACCGAGCGCCTCGTCTTTGGACCGTAAGCCGCCGCCAGCGCAAGCGGGCGAATTTCAGGAAACATCGAGCGATTGATCTCGCGTCGAATCCAGCCCCGCGCCCGACGGGTGATTGGCGACAGCGCTCCATGGCCGAAATCCACCGGTCTGGTTTCGTAGCGTCAGGCCTGATAACGGGTGGACGCCGCCAAGGACAGGAAAGGCAATGCCGGGACCAGCGCCACGGCAAGACAGGGAGAGACAATCGATGCTGAACGCCAAAATGATCGGCCTATGCGCGGGCCTCGTTGCGCTCTTAGCGGCGCCGCTTGCCGCGTCGGCCCAGGACGCGATCGCCGCGCCCGGTCAGAAGACGATCGGCCAGCCGAGCCAGCCGGGCAAGGGGGACATGATTCCCTCGCTCGCGGTCATCAATTCTCGCGGCGCCACTCTTCAGGGCAACATTCTGACAATGACCGACGTCGGGTCCAATTCCATCGTCTTCGCCGATCGTCCGTTCAGAGCGGCCGGGCACGTGCTGACCAAGCACTTCCTCAAGGAATGGGATGAGGGAAGCGAGAGTTTCGCCAAGGATCCTCCGAACGCCACCATATCGGTGCTCAGCGGGGAGGGCGACGCTGTCGAGGACGCTGTCGTGGTCCTGAAATCGCCGAAGCTCGACGGCGACAAGTTGACCTTCGAGGTGACTGTGCTCGAAGGAGGCCTGTCGAAAGCAACGGGACCCGCGTCCCTGTTCATCGACTGGTTCGCCGCGCGCGGTTATGGCGGCCGAGGGTTCGTCGCCGGCGGCGGCGGGTGGCATGGCGCCTGGTACGGCCATCCCAATTACGGCGCGGTGGCGGGAGCGGCGGCGCTTGGCCTCGGCGCGGCGGCGGTTGGAGCAGCAGCGGCGGGGGCATATTATCACCCCTACGCCTATCCCTATTACGCGCCGCCGCCGGCGGCCTGCGGCTACTATCCCTATCCGCCGTGCTACTGAGGGGCATGGAAAGCGCCGGGGCGAACCGGCGCGGCACGATGTCTTTGTGGGCCGGATAAGCCGTTCTCCGACGAGTCCTGGCGGTCCGGGGAGGTAGAGCCTATGTCGTAACGGCGTGCGGGAACCGGAGGGGCCGGACGAAAGGCGCGCCGTCATCAGGGGAGGTTGTCATGCCGACAAATATATTAACGCGCCGCGCCGCGCTTTTGAGCCTTGGCGCTTTCGCCGCTGCGGGATTAGGCGGCTGCAACACCACGCCGACTGGCGCCGTTCAGCCCGGGGCCGCGGCCCCGGCGGGATTGCGCATCGGCGCCGTCAATGTCGATACGTCGCCGCTCGTCGCCTACGTCGGAAATCCGACCGCGCAGTGGGCGCAGCAGGCCGTGCCCGGCGCGCTCGCCCAGGCCTTTGGAG
>JBAUXQ010000123.1:0-7913 GCA_049584355.1 Roseiarcus sp.
ATCGAGCCCTCGAAGGCGACGGTATGGAAAGTGACGAGCGCTTTCTCGCCGGGTTCGGCTTTGACGTCCTCGACCACCTTCTCTTCATAGTCGACCAGATAGTCGCCCGCCTTATGGGCTGGCTGAGTCACGGCTGGCATGGGCATCCTCTCGTTGCTGGCGCCGAGGGTCGGCGCCGCCGGCGAGAGGCGCAAATGCAATCAATGTGCCATATTGATTGCGATCACGATCCACTCATTAAAGTCTTGAATCCGTTCAAACCTCGGCGCCGGCGCCGAGATGTCCGTTTTTTCCGCGCGATCGATCAGCGATCAATCCGCCGAATTATTGAGCGTGCGCCGCTCAAATCTCGGGCAGCGACGGCATGTCGATTCCGCGCTTGCCCCCATGCTTGAGGTCTGGCGCGGAAGCTTGCAACACGATACAGTCAATTTTCCTGCAACCGATTCAAGCTTTGACCGTGACCCCGACCTGACCGAATGATCGACTGGACCCCGGACCTCGCGAGCAGCAACAAGCCGCGCTATCTCGCCATCGCCGACCTGATCGCCGCCGACATCAAAACCGGGCGCCTGGCTACCGGCGACCGCTTGCCGCCGCAGCGGAAGCTCGCCAGCCGGTTGCAGATCGATTTCACCACCGTGGCGCGAGGCTACGCGGAGGCTCAGAAGCGCGGCCTCATCGAGTCGCGGGTCGGACAGGGAACCTACGTTCGGTCGCCGGCCAACGGCGCCCGGGCGCACGCGCCGCCGGCGGCGTCGCGGGGCGACATCGTCGACTTTTCGATGAATCTGCCGCCGGAGCCGAATGATCCGGCGCTGATCGAGCGCATGCAGGCCGGCGTGCAAGAGGTGTCGCGCGACATTGTCGCGTTGCTCAGGTACCAGGGTTTCGGCGGCTCCCCCGCCGACAAGGACGCGGCCTCGTCATGGCTCGGCCGCCGCTCGCTCGTCCCGGCGCAGGAGCGCATCTTCGTCACCCCCGGCGCCCACGCCGCCATTCTTGGCGCCTTCTCGACCCTCGCGGCCAAGGGAGAGACGATCCTCTGCGAGGCGATCACCTATCCCGGCGCACGCTCGATCGCGGCCCAGCTTGGCCTCAATCTCGTCGGCCTGCCGATGGATCGCGACGGGATCGAGCCCGACGCGCTGGCGGACGCCTGCGCGCGCCTCAGCCCCAAGGCGCTCTACCTCAACCCGACGCTGCAAAATCCGACCACCCTCACGGTGCCGGCGGCCCGGCGCGGCGAGATCGCCGCGACTGCGCGGCGGTACGGATTGCCGATCGTCGAGGATGACGCCTATGGCTTCATCCCGCCGCATGGTCCCGCTCCCTTCGCCGCGATCGCGCCGGACCTCACCTGGCACATCGCCGGACTCGCCAAATGCATCGGCGCGGGGGTGCGCGCGGCTTACGTGGTCGCGCCCGACGCGCGCCGGGGCTGGCCGTTCGCCGCGGCGGTGAGGGCGGCCAATGTGATGGCTTCGCCGTTCATGGTCGCGCTCGCCACCCGCTGGATCGAGGATGGAACCGCCGACCAGATCTTGCGCTTCATTCGCGCCGAGACCGCGGCGCGCCAGGCGCTGGCAAGCGAAATTCTGCCGCCCGGCAGCTTCAAGGCCGATCCTCTGAGCTTCAACATCTGGGCCGGGTTGCCGGCGGGGTGGACCCGGTCGGCGTTCTCCGGCCACATGCGCTCGACCGGAATTGGGGTCGTGGCGAGCGACGCGTTCACCGCCGGCGGCGAGCCGCCGGAAGCCGTGCGCGTCTGCCTCGGCGGCCCGACGACCCGGGCGGCGTTGCGTCACGCGCTCGAATACATGGCCCACGCGCTCACCGAATCCCCTGCGGCCGCTTTCGCATTTCTCTGAGCGAGGCAAGCAACCGGTGTCGAAAGGGCGAGACCGCCTCAGAAGGCGCTCTTGATGACGCCGCCGTCGACTCTCAGCGCCGCGCCGGTGATCGCGGACGCCAGCGGGCTCGCGAGGTAGGTCACGAACGAGGCGATCTCTTCCGGCTCCTCGAAGCGCTTGATAAGCGACGTCGGACGAAACTTCTGGAAGAACTCAGTCTGGAACTCGTCGAAGCTCGCGCCGGCGCTGAGGGCGGCGACAAAATCGACCACGCCGCGCGATTTGGTCGGCCCGGGCAGCACGCTGTTCACGGTGATCCCTGAGCCGGCGACCGCCTCGGCCAGTCCGCGCGCGGCCGCGATCTGGGCCGCCTTGGTCACGCCGTAGTGAATCATCTCCGCCGGAATCTGAAGCGCGCTCTCGCTCGAGATGAAGATGATCCGGCCCCAATTGGCGCGCTTCATCGCCGGCAGGTAGGCGCGCGAGAGGCGCACCCCGCTCAGGACATTGACCTCGAAGAACCGCATCCAGTCAGCGTCAGGGATGTCCTCGAACGGCTTCGGCTCGAAGATGCCGAGGTTGTTGACGACGATGTCGACCTCGGGATGACGGCGCGCGAGCTCCTCGGCCGCCGCCGCCGTCCCGAGGTCGCCGGCGAAGGCGATCAGATCGCCGCCGGATTCGACCTTGAGCGCCGCGACCGCCCTGTCGACATCGGCCGACGCACGGCCGTTGACGATCACGCGGGCTCCCTCACGCGCAAGGTTCGAGGCGATCGCGGCGCCGATCCCTGCGGTGCTGCCGGTCACCAGCGCCCGTTTGCCTTCGAGTTTGAGGTCCATGCGGATTCCTTAAGTTCGCCGACGAGTGAGCCTGCGGAGCGGCGAACGGCGCCGCTTGGCCCGATAGGTGGTCTTGCTAGATCTGCCCGAGGAAGCCCTCCAAAGCCGTGTTGGTCGCGTCGGGGGCCTCCTGTTGCACCCAGTGCCCGACCCGCGGCACGATCACCGAGCCGCGGAAGTCGGAGCATGCCGCTCCCGCGATCTGGTAAAGGTCGAGTCCGGGGATGAACCGACGCACGGGGTCGCGCTCGCCCGCGATGAAGAATGACGGCCGCGTCACCGGTTTGCCGGCGTAGTCGGCCAGGTCGACGAAATCGATCTCCTGCGCCCGGTAGCGGTTGAGCGGACCGCGGAAACCGCCGGCCTGAAAGGCGTCGGCGTACATCTTCAGCTCGGCTTCGCTCATCCAGGCGGGAAAGGGCCGCGGGTCCGCCATCCCGTCCAGCAACTTCGCGTCGGCGGGCTTCATCGCCAGCAATGCGTCGAGCGGACCGTCGCCCGAAGCGGCGAAATAGAGTTTCCGCAACGCCGTCGGGATGTCGGACTCGAACTCGGCTTCGGCGACGCCCTCCTGCTGGAAATAAAGCTGATAGAAGAACCGCCCCGCATAAATGGACCGCGCCAACGTAATGAACGAGCTCTCGCCGCGCGGAACATAGGGAACGCTCAAGCCCGCAACCGCCATGACCTTCTCGGGATAGATGAGGGCCGTGTTCCAGACGATCGGAGCGCCCCAGTCATGGCCGAAGAGAACGGCGGCGCCGTTCCCGAGCCGGTCGATGACCGCGGCGACGTCGGCGGTGAGATTCCTCATGCTGTAGGCTGAGATCTCCGACGGTTTCGAGCTTCCGCCATAGCCGCGCACATCCAGCGCCGCCACCCTGTAACCGCGGGCCGAGAAGCGATCGATCTGATGGCGCCAGGAATACCAGAGCTCGGGAAACCCATGGACGCAGACGATCAGTTTCCCTTCGCCCTTGACCGCCACGTTCAAGGCAATCGGCCCATTGTGTACTGTGACAAAATCCACGGCTCAGTTCTCTCCGGTTGTCTCGCTGGGCCAGCGTCGGCGCGCCGTCAGCCGGGCGGCTCAGTTCGTCGACAACAAAGACGCGTTGGCGGCCGCCCGAGCGGCAAGGCGCCCGTAACGCCCGAGCTCATTGAACACCTCGGTTTCCGTCCCGTTCAGAGCCGCGATCTGACTGACGAAGATATCAAGGCGCGAGCGCGCCTGCCAACCGCGGATCTCCTCGTTCGCCCCCCAACAGGCTCGATTCGCGAGTTCGATCGCCATCAGGCGCACCCAATCGGCGGGAGTGTCCGGCGGGGGAACCGGCGTGCAGATGCGGTTCTTTTCCGCTTCATTCCCGTACGCCGCTTCGACGTGGGCGATCAGCGCGCCGCTGAACGTGGGCTGGCACATCCGCACCATCTGCAATGTGATCCGGTTCCCCTCGAACACCGGCTTGGACGGCGTCGCCGTGATCCCCGAGGCCGAGCAGTCGATGCAAAGGCTGTCTCGATTCATGGCGACGGCGCCGCGCTCGAGGACGATCTGATCGGCGTCGATCCGGATCACGCGGCCGAGGCGGACGATGTCGCCGATGCGGCGCAGAAGTTCAAGCTCGGCCTGGCCGATGACCGCGCAATGGTAGGCCGTGGGCTTTACGGCGACGTCGATCCGCTTGACGACGCCGCATCCCTCCAGTCGGGCGAACACGTCGTCGACCGATCGCCCCTTGGCCAGCGCCTCGACCTGATCGGCGACGCTGCGGGCGATTGAGGCCAAAAACTCCTGGCCCGGCTGGACCCCGGCGCGATCCAAGAGCCAATAGTCGCGTGGCATGATCCAACGGATCCGGTCCGGATCTGCTCCGTTCTCCATCAACCAGACGCAAGCGTCCATGCCCGTCTTCCCCGCCCCGACCACGACATAGTCGCGATAGGCGCGCGCCATGCGCGGCAGATCGTTCGGCGGCGCGCAGGCGACCCCGGGCGCCACCGCATATGGAGGCGGCCGCGCCGACGGCACGGAAAACTTCTGGTAGCTTGCATCCACCACCTTATGCGGCTTGGCCGGCCGCCGTTCGCCGGACACCAGGGAACTGACCGACAAGTCGGGACCGACGTCGCTCATCGGAAAGTACTGGACGCGGCCGGAGGGCAGGAACCGCCGCCGCAAGACCTGATCGAAGTGGCTCAGCACCTCAAGGCCGGATGCAAGCTCGTAGAAGCCTTTGTTGAGCCCGGTCGCGTCTTTTTCGCCGGAGCCCAACGGCCACGAGTTGACGCCGTAATAGGCGGACGGCTGATGGAGACGAACGTAGGAATAGGCGTCGTTCCAGTGGCCGCCGGGCCGATGCCGTCGGTCGACGAGCGCGACCGTCGCCTGCGTTTCGCTCAAAAGCGTATCGGCGAAGGCCATGCCCACCGCGCCGGCGCCAATGATCAGATAGTCGGCTTCGATAGGCTGACGGGTCGTGAATTCCCCCGCTGCGAGTTTGCCGCTCTCGGTCATAGCGCCCTCGCCTTTTTCTCAGCGACCGCGGCGCATCTGAGATCGCGCCGCCCGGAACGATATAAGCGCGAGGTCGCAAATCCTAGCGCCTGCTGCATTTCGGTAGAATCGACGGCGTTAGCGCACCCGCCCCCTCTTGTGGGGGCGGGCCGGGGTGGGGGGTCGCCCTGACCGGGGAGATTATCGAATGCGCCGCCGTTTGCTTGTCTCGTAGGACGGCCGGGCCGGTTCCCGCGTAAACCCAAAAGCAGCGCGCCCTAGCGCGCTTTCGAGATTGTTAGCCTGCGGACACGCTCGGCGTGCTCATGGCGATGGCGGGCCGCCGGCGTCGCCTACCTTCTGAGCGCGAGGCAGGTGATGTCGTCGAATTGGGGCACGCCTCGGGCGAATTCGCGCACGGCGGCGCCGACGCGGGCGATGCATTGGACGGCGTCGGCGACGTCGCCTTCGGCGAGAAGGATGCGGAGGCGGTCCTCGCCAAAGTCGTTTTGTCCGGCGTCCTCGGCCTCGGTGACGCCGTCGGTGTAGAGAAAGAAGAGTTCGCCGGGTTTCATCACGGTGAGGCCCACATTGGCTTTCATTTGCTCGAACATGCCGACGGGCAGGCCGCCGGCGGAGAGCTTTTCGATCACGCCGTTCGCGCGCCGAATAAGTCCCGGAAGGTGGCCGCAACTGCAATATTCGACCTCGCCCGAGCGCGGATCGAACGTGGCGTAGAGCAGGGTCGCAAACAGCTGGGCGGCGTTGTTGTTGACGAGGTAGGCGTTGGTCTTCAGGATCGCGCCGGACAAGTCGGGCGACGCGCGAAGATGGATGCGGATCAGCGTCCTGGTGATGCCCATGAAGAGCGCGGCCGGCACGCCCTTGCCGCAGACGTCGCCGACGCCAAGCGCGATCCGCCCATCGGCGAGTTGCACCAGATCGTAAAAGTCGCCCCCGACGTCCTTCGCCGGCGTCATCTCGGCAAAGATGTCGAGGCCGGATTCGGCGGCAAATTCGGGGACCTTCGGCAGCAGCGCGCGCTGAATGACCGCCGCGCTCGCCATCTCGTCGTCGCGCTGGCGGCGCAGGATGATCTGCTCGGCCATGCGGCCGAAGGTCTGTCCGAAATCGGCGAGGTCGGGAATCGGATTGCGCAGCTCGACGAGGAGCGCAGGGTCGAACTCATGCTGCTCGAGCGCGGCGAGCGCGTGGGTATAGAGGCTGATCGCGCCGTTGACCTTGCGCATCCGCTCGCCCATCCGGCCAATGATGTCGATGAGGAGGGAGGGCGTGGCGCGCGCGACTTCGATGAGCGCAGCGCGTCCGAATCGCAAGGCGGTCACGAGCGTGCGCGCCCGCCCAGTCGCGCTGCGGGGCAAATGCGCCAGCGACCCCAGTTCGCCCAGGAGCGAGGGCGCCTGAAGCGTCGAAATCGGGATGGCGCCTCGCGCGCTGTCGGCGGTGACCGTCACCTCTCCCTCGAGGATCAGCATGGCGAAGTCGCTCGGTTCGCCCTGGACCATGAGGATCGCGCCGGGTTCGAAGGTCTGACGCTCGGCCGCGTCGATCAAGAGCGCAATACTGGCCTCGGAGAGATCGCGGAAAGCGCTCGTCGCTCGAATGGCGGCGCGCAGCTCCGGGGAATCTTTCATGTTGTCATAGCGTTGTCAGCGACTCGGGACTGCCGTTCTAACCGGCGTCGAACTCGAGCACCAGACGGTTCATGCCCTCCGAGCGGCGGTAGCTCATGCGGCGCGAGAATTTCTGCATCAGTCCGATACCGTAGCCGCCGATCTTGAAATCCTCGGTCGGGCTGGTAATGCGTCTGGCCGGGGCGGTGGTAGGATCGAACGGCTCGCCGTCGTCAACGAATTCGACGGTGACGCCGCTGGGCTCGGCGCAAACCGAAATCGTCGCCTGGTTGGCGCGGCCGTGCTGCACGGCGTTCAGGAACAATTCCTCAAGGCAAACATTGATCGCGAACTCGGCGTCGGCGCCGAGGCCAAGGACGCTCGCCTGGCGCGCGATCCACATTTCTGCGTCCTCGGCCGCCTCGATCGTGCCCGGGAAGTTGCGCGAACAGGCGCGCGGGCCCGGTTCACTCACGACTTCTTGCCAGAGAACTCCGCGAGCCGCTCCTTCACCGTCCGGATCGCGGACTCGTAATCGGGATAAAGACCCGCGACTTCATTGAAGCCGGTCCCCCTCAGGACCTTGTCGACGTTTTCGCTGGCGCCGCAGACCACCAATTCGGAGCCGCGGCGAATGAGGGCCTTGGCGCTCAGCATCAAGGTGCGAACGCCCAACGAAGCGATGAATGAAACCTTGGAGAGATCGACGATCATGGCCTTGCTGCTGTCCGCCAGCTCGACGAATCGCGAGTCGACCTCCTGCGCGCCCTGAATGTCGAAGCGTCCGTCGAGCACCACGTGAGCGATGTCATCGTCTGCTCGGGTGACTGTCATGTCCATGCGCGCACCGTCCGGCGGGTCTTCGATATCGCCAAATGCAGTACAAATGGTTCATGACGGTTTGGCGACACGCGCTCGCCTGGGTGTCCGCCCTGGCGCGGCCGCCCCCAGCCGCTCCAGCCCGTCGGGAGGAAACGTGTCAGAATCTCACGCAGAGGCCGGCTGTCGGCGCGATGTTCTGGACCGCCTGGTAACCGTTCGCGAGGCCGCCATAGATATTGGAGATCATCACGCCGGCGTAGAGGTC
>JBAUXQ010000124.1:0-2105 GCA_049584355.1 Roseiarcus sp.
CTCCAGAATGCGGCGCGAGGGCGTCGAGGTCCTGGCGGTCGATATCAATCGCGAGGGGCTTGGACGCTTCGAGGAGAAAGGCTGCGAGACGCTCGTAGCTGACATCACCGATCCCGAAGCTCGCGCCAAGGTGGCCGACTGGGCCGAAGGTGCAAACTACCTCGTCAATTCCGCTGGCGTCATCTTGATCAAGCCGATCTTCGAGCTGACGCTCGACGATTGGCGCCGTGTGCAAGCCGTCAACGCCGAGGCGACGTTCTTTCTTTGCCAGAAGATCGGTCCAAGGCTCACCCCCGGCGGCGCGATCGTCAATCTATCGTCGAGTTCGGCCAAGCTCGCGACGACGATCGAAGTCGCTGCCTACGCGGCGTCCAAGACTACGATCCTTTCCATCACTCGCTCCTTCGCCTACGCCCTCGCGCCTCGCCGAGTCAGGGTCAACGCCGTCCTGCCGGGGATTGTCGATACGCCGATGCAGGGTGAGGTGCTGGAGCGAGTGGCGCCGATGCGTGGCCTCACGGCGGAGGAATTGCACGATGCGCGGACCAGGCTCGTGCCACTCGGACGCGGGTCGTCGCCCGAGGAATGCGCCGGCCTGGTCTGGTTCCTCCTCTCGGACGAAGCTGCCTACATGACGGGACAGGCGATAAATTTCACCGGTGGCCTCGTAACCTGGTAAGCGAACGGAAGGAGACGATGAAAAAACCAATCACTGTCTGTACGGGCGGCCTCGGGCACCCCGAGGGTCCATACGAGCTCGACGACGGCCGGATCATCTACGCCAACACCTACGCGAGCGCGATCGGGGTGTGGGACCCGAAGACCGGGAAGGCAGGCGCCTACGCCAATGTCGGCGGTGGACCCAACGCCTGCATGCTCGGAAGCGACGGTTGCGTCTATTCCACGCAGACTCCCAATGTTGGAGCTTGGGCCGCGCCCGTCCACCGTCCGCCTTCGATCCAGAAGACCAGCCCCGGTGGGAAAGTCGAGATCTTGGTCACCGAGGCCGAAGGCGTGAAGTTCGACGGGCCCAACGACCTGGCGTTCGGGCCTGACGGGCGCCTTTATTTCACCGATTCGGGCGATTGGGCGCCCGACACCAAGCCTCATCCCGGACGCATTGTCGTCATCGCGAAAACCGGAAAAGCAAGCGTGCTCGAGGAACTCGACCACGTCTATCCGAACGGGATCGTCGTCGAGCCCGACGGTTCGGTCGTTTGGGTCGAGTCCTATACCTTGAAGGTCGTGCGGCGCAGGCCCGACGGCGCGAAACAGGTGATCCATACGATGCCGGAAGGGCACATCCCCGATGGTTTGAAGATTGACGCCGCAGGCAACTTCTGGATCACGGCGGTCGCCGCCGGCGGCGTCGATGTCATCGACAAGAACGGCAAGCCATTGCATTTCCTCGATACCGGCGGCACGATACTCAACTGTGTGTTCGGCAAGGGGGGCGTGCTCTATTGCTGCGACATGGGGCCGTTTGACCTCACCGGCGCGGCGATGAATGGCAGGCTGATCAAGGTTGATGTCGGCGTCGAAGGCATGCCGCTGTTTCGTGGCGCGATTGGGTAGAGAGTCGAAAATGAAAATCGCCACGGTTGAGGCCATCCCGGTCAGCTATCCCGAGCCGAACGATTTCAACGCTCTTCGCCATCTCTGCCTCGCCAAGATCACCGCGGACGACGGACAGGTGGGATGGGGTGAATCGATCACGCAATTTCCCGAAGCCAATTTCGCCGCCAAGGCAATCATCGAGGGCATGGCGCCGAACCTCATCAACAAAGATCCGGTGCAGACCGAGACGCTCTGGCGACAGAACAAGCAGCAGGCGTGGTGGTACGGCTATCATGGCGGCATCGCGTCGTACGCGGTCGCCGCCATCGACATCGCTCTCTGGGACCTCAAAGGCAAGGCGCTGGGCACAAGCGTCGTCGACCTGCTCGGCGGCTCCGTACATGAGCGATTGCCGGCCATCGCATCGTGTCACGCTCACTACGAGTCGATCCCCGAGATGGCCGAAGAGACGGCCCAATGGGTCTCCACCGGGCTGCAAGGACTCAAGACCGGCTTCGGCAAGCGCGGCAATGCCCGCCTCGGCTACG
>JBAUXQ010000125.1:0-5833 GCA_049584355.1 Roseiarcus sp.
CCCCGGCCCCTCACCACTTCGCCCTCGCCGGCGCGGGCGTCTCCCGCTCGCGGACGATGTCGCGCAGCGCGATGAGCTGCGTCTCAAGCGCCTCGAGATCGGCCTCCGTCATGCGGCCGAGGGTCGAGGCGATCCAGCGGTGCTGGACGGCGAGCGCCCTCTCCGCCATCCGGCGGCCGGCCTCGGTGAGGTGGATAGCGTGCTGGCGACGGTCCACGGCAGTCGAGCGGCGCTCGACCAGGCCCGCTTCGGCCAGGCGGTCGATCAGGCCCGAGATGTTGCCCTTGGTGACATAGAGCCTCTTGGCCAGTTCCTGCTGGCTGACGCCCTCCTGCTCGGTCAGCGTGGTCAGGACGTCGCATTGCGGGATTGAGACGCCGATCTCGCGTAAGCGTTCGCCGACCGCCGCCTGCATCCGCGCCTCGAGGCGGATCAGCCGGAGCCAGACCCGGACGGAGCGGTCGGGGTTCTGCCGGTCGGGCATCGGGCTCCGTTCCTTAAGATTGGGGCGCGCGTGACTGCGCAAGACCCTCAGGGGATGGGAAGTTCCACTTCCGGCGATTGCAAAGCGGCGCATGCGGCGCCAAGGTGCCACCCCATGGACAATCCGCGCGCCGCAATCAAGCGCCGATAAGCGAGTCGGGAGCAAACGCATGCTGGGACGGATGCAGGAGTGGCCCCTGCTCATGCACAAGGTCATCGATTTCGCCGCCATTCAGTTCCCTGCGCAGGAAGTCGTCTCGCGGACGGTCGAGGGGCCGATGCATGCCACGAACTATCGCGCCATTCGCCAGCGGGCGCTGAAAGTCGCCAAAAGGCTCGACCGCGACGGTATCAAGATCGGCGACCGGGTGGCGACGCTCGCCTGGAACGGCTATCGCCATCTCGAAAGCTGGTACGGCATTGCCGGCGCCGGCGCGGTCTATCACACCGTCAATCCGCGCCTCTTCCCCGAGCAGATCGCCTGGATCATGAACGACGCCGAAGACCGGATGGCGCTCATCGACCTCACCTTTGTGCCGCTCCTGGAGACGATCGCCGACCGCTTGCCGACGGTCGAGCGCTTCGTCGTTCTCACCGACGCCGCCCACATGCCGGCGACGAAACTCAAGAACGCCGTCGCCTACGACGACTGGATCGCGGAGGTCGACAGCGACTTCGCCTGGAAGGAATTCGACGAGCGCACCGCCGCCGGCCTCTGCTACACGTCCGGCACCACAGGTCATCCCAAGGGCGTGCTCTATTCCCATCGCTCGAACGTCCTGCATTCGATGATGGCGACCGGTCCCGAAACCCTGACCCTTAACGCCTACGACACGGTTCTGCCGATCGTGCCAATGTTTCACGCCAACTCCTGGGGCCTTGCGCTCGCCTGCCTCATTCGCGGCGCGCGAATGGTGATGCCGGGGGCGAGGCTCGACGGCGCCTCGGTCCACGAGCTTCTCGAGACCGAGAAGGTGACGATGTCGGCCGCCGTCCCGACGGTATGGCTCGGGTTGCTGCATTTTCTGCGCAAGGAGCACAAGTCGCTGTCGACGCTCAAGCTCGTGGTCATCGGCGGCTCTGCCTGCCCGCCCGAAGTGATCCGCGCGTTCGAGGAAGACTATGGCGTCGAAGTGCGCCACGCCTGGGGCATGACCGAAATGAGCCCGCTCGGCACGGTCGGCTCGTTCAAGCCGAGCCAGATGGGGCTCTTGCACAAGGAGAAGCTGGCGCTGAAATGCAAGCAGGGCTGGTCGCCGTTCGGCGTCGAGATGAAGATCGTCGACGACGAGAACAACGACCTGCCATGGGACGGCAAGCGCTTCGGCCGGCTCAAGGTCAAGGGCTTCGCCGTGGTCGAAAGCTACTTCAAGGGCGAGGGCGGCCAGATCCTCGACGACAAAGGCTTTTTCGATACCGGCGACGTCGCCACGATCGACCCCGACGGCGTCATGCAGATCACCGATCGGGCCAAGGACGTGATCAAGTCCGGCGGCGAATGGATCTCGACCATCGATATCGAAAATCTGGCCGTCGGCCACCCGGACGTCGCCGAAGCGGCAGTGATCGGCGTCGCCCACCCGAAATGGGACGAGCGGCCGCTGCTCGTCGTCGTGCCGAAGGAAGGGCATTCGCCGAAGACCGACGAGGTCCTCGACTATTTGAAGCCCCGCATCGCCAAATGGTGGATGCCCGACGACATGCAGGTGGTAAAGGAAATCCCCCATACCGCGACCGGCAAGATCAACAAGCTGAAATTGCGCGAGACGTTCAAGGGCTACAAGCTGCCGACGGCGTGAGCGGCCGGGAAACCGCCAGACCCCGCGTGCCCCGGTCGAGAGCGGCGAGATGACATTCGGGCTAGGCGCCTTTGGCCTTGCGTCCGCGGGCCAGGCGCCCTATATGGCGGCCAACGACATCTCATAGCTCTCCACGGAGAGACCAGTTGAGAGTGGGTCCTGGCCGGGACCCGCTCTTTTTTATTGCCGCCAAGGTCGCATGGTCGAAGCGCCGAATCGAACTATCGTCGAGCCCGTCGAAGGGCTGGACGAGGCGCGCCTGATCGAGGATCCAGGCGCAACCCAGCGCGTCGGCCCCATCGCGGCGCGGGTAGCGCGGGATTTGGGCTACCGGCTGGTCCGGGTCAAGATTTCTTCCGCCGCAGGCGCGACGGTTCAGATCATGGCGGAGCGTCCGGACGGGACGATGTCGATCGAGGACTGCGAGCGACTGAGCCAGGCGCTGTCGCCTGCGTTCGATGTCGAGGAGCCGATGACGCAGGCCTACCGGCTGGAGATTTCCTCGCCAGGCATCGACCGCCCTCTGGTGCGCGAATCGGATTTCGTCCGCGCCGTCGGCCACGAGGCGCGCGTCGAGATGGCGGTTGCGATCAATGGCCGCAAGCGCTTTCGCGGACGCATCACGGCGGTCGCGCCCGGTCTCGACGGGCCGGCGGCGCGGATGAGGCTGGTTGCCGACGACAATAGCGAGACGGAGGCGGCGCTGCCGATCCGCGCCATGGCGGAGGCCAGGCTCGTGCTGACCGAGGATCTCATCCGCGCCGCGCTCAGGCGCGAGAAAGCCGCCCTTAAGGACGCGAAGCGACCGGCGGGCCTCAGGGCGGGCGCCGACCGAAAGACAAGGCCGGACGTCGCGTCCGGGACGAGATCGAACAGACTTAAAGCCGCGGCCCGCGGCGCGGCGTCAAAGCCGCTCGGGCCTGATGAAGGAGAGACCCATGGCCGTTAGCGCCAACCGACTCGAACTGTTGCAGATCGTCGATGCGGTCGCGCGGGAAAAATCGATCGACCGCTCGATTGTGCTCGCGTCGATGGAAGACGCGATGCAGAAGGCCGCGCGTTCGCGCTACGGCCAGGAAACCGAGGTCCGCGCCGAGATCAACCCGAAAACCGGCGAAATCCGGTTCTCGCGGCTGCTTCTCGTCGTCGACGAGGTCGAGAACGACGCGACCCAGATGACGCTCGCGGAAGCGCAGAAAAAGAACCCCTCGGCCCAGATCGGCGACTGGATCGCCGAATCCCTGCCGCCGTTCGACTATGGGCGCATCCCCGCCCAGGCGTCCAAGCAGGTGCTGGTGCAGAAGATCCGCGAAGCCGAACGCGACAAGCAATATGACGTCTACAAGGACCGCATCGGCGACATCATCAATGGCGCGGTCAAGCGGGTCGAATACGGCAACGTCGTGGTCGATCTCGGCGGCTCCGGCGCGGGCGAAGCAGTCGTACGGCGCGACGAATTGATCCCGCGCGAGATGTTCCGGCCCGGCGACCGGATCCGCGCCTATGTCTATGACGTCCGGCGCGAGGCCCGCGGCCCGCAGATCTTCCTTTCCCGCACCCATCCTCAATTCACCTCCAAGCTGTTCGCCCAGGAAGTGCCGGAAATCTACGATGGCATCGTCGAGGTGAAATCGGTGGCTCGCGATCCCGGCTCGCGCGCCAAGATCGCGGTCATGTCGAACGATTCTTCGATCGACCCGGTCGGCGCCTGCGTCGGCATGCGCGGCTCGCGCGTGCAGGCGGTCGTCAATGAATTGCAGGGCGAGAAAATCGACATCATTCCCTGGTCGCCGGACGCCGCGACCTTCATCGTCAACGCGCTCCAGCCGGCCGAGGTGATGAAGGTCGTCCTCGACGAAGATTCGACCCGCATCGAGGTCGTCGTTCCCGACGATCAGCTTTCGCTGGCGATCGGCCGGCGCGGCCAGAATGTGCGCCTGGCCTCGCAGCTCACCGGCTGGGACATCGACATCCTGACGGAAGCCGAAGAATCCGAGCGCCGGCAGAAGGAATTCGCCGAGCGCACGCAGAACTTCATGGATGCGCTCGACGTCGACGAGACCGTCGCCCAGCTCCTGGCTTCGGAAGGCTTCCGCACGGTCGAGGAAATCGCCTACGTCGACCCGCGCGAGCTCGCGTCGATCGAAGGCTTCGACGCCGACACCGCGGCCGAGATCCAGGCGCGCGCGCAGGGGCATCTGGCCCGGATCGAAGCCGAGTTCGACGATCAGCGTAAGGCGCTGGGAGTGTCGGACGATCTCAAGCAGATCGAGGGCCTCACCACGCCGATGCTGGTCAAGCTCGGCGAAAATGGCGTCAAGTCGCTCGAGGACCTCGCCGATTGCGCCAGCGACGACCTCGTCGGCTGGACCGAACGGGGCGAAAGCGGCGAGACGGCGAAGCCTGGCTTCCTCAACGGCTTCGACGTGTCGCGGGCGCAGGCCGACGCCATGATCCTGGACGCGCGTGTGCGCGCGGGCTGGATCGAGGCGCCCGCGCCCCAGGCCGAATCGCAAGCGGAGGAAGGCGGAGGCGCCTGAACAGCGCCAGGATTGTTCGATTGCGGACCCCGAGCTTGAGCGACGAAGCGGGATCGGAGCGGACCTGCATTGTGACGGGGATGAAGGACGTCCCCGAGGCGATGCTGCGCTTCGCCCTTGGCCCCGATGGGTCGGTTGTTCCCGATATCCGCCGCAAGCTGCCCGGCCGCGGGGTATGGACGCGGTTGAGCTTCGAGACGGTGAACCGGGCGGCCTCGAAGCAGGCGTTCTCGCGCGCGTTTCGCGCCAAGGCGGGAGCGCCCGCTTCGCTCGCCGAGGCGGTCGACGCGCTCCTGGAGCGTGACGCCCTCCAGTCGCTGTCGATCGCCAACAAAGCCGGCCTCGTCGTCGCCGGCGCGTTCAAAGTCGATGCGGCGATCGAGTCCGGCGGCGTCGCGGCGCTGATTCAGGCGTGCGACGGCGCGCCCGACGGAGCGGCCAAGCGAGCCCACGTCCTGACCGCCAAACTCGGCCCGGAGGCAAAAGCGGTCGCGCGCGTCGATCTGTTCACGTCGCGGCAATTGGATTTGGCATTGGGGAGGGCAAATGTGATACATGCTGCCCTCAAACAGGGCGCAGCGAGTTCGGCCTTTCTCGCAAGGGCGGATCGTTTGCGCCGTTATCGCGTACGCGAAGCGGACGCGATAACCGGGACAGAGCGCGGCGGCGCGCCGGCCGATGAGGCCGGAACGCTTGGCAGGCCCACAAAATTGGCTGAGAAGCCAAGCGGTTAGGAATAGGCATGAGTGAAACGAACAATAGCGACAAGTCTCTGGGCGCCCCGCCGCCGAAGGCGACGCTGCACCTGAAGCGCCCGGTTGAGCAGGGCTCGGTGCGACAAAGCTTTTCGCACGGGCGCAGCAAGACAGTCGTCGTCGAGAAAGTAAAGCGCCGCATTTTGACGCCGGGCGAGGCGCCGCCGACTGCCGCTCCGGCCCAGGTCGCCGTTGCGCCGGCGAAGCCCATTCTCGCCGCCGCAGCGAGGTCGGCCCCCGTTGCGCCGGCGAAACC
>JBAUXQ010000126.1:0-3168 GCA_049584355.1 Roseiarcus sp.
GTGCTTGGCGGCGACCGCCGCCGCCGCGTCCCTGACCGAGAGGTTGGCCAGCAACTCGGCGATCTCCCGGTCGAGCGCGTCGTCGGCGATCGGCGGGCGCGCCTCAGCCGGGCCGACGACGATCACGATCTCGCCCCGCGGCGCCTCTTGTCGCTCGTATTCGGCGGCGAGCGCGGCGAGCGCGCCGCGCCTCAGTTCCTCATGCAGCTTGGTCAGTTCGCGCGCGACCGCGGCGGGCCGCGGCCCAAGCTCGAGCGCGAGGTCGGCGAGGGTCTCCGCCAGGCGCCCCGGCGCTTCGTAGAAGATGAGCGTGCCGGGCACGGCGGCGAGCGCGTTGATGCGCTCCCGCCGCGCCGCGCGCTTGGGCGGCAGGAACCCTTCGAAGAAGAAACGGTCGGTCGGCAGAGCGGCGACGCAAAGCGCGGCGAGCGTCGCGGACGGGCCCGGCGCGGCGGTGACGGCGAAGCCCTTGGCGACCGCTTCCGCGACCAGCCTATAGCCGGGATCGGAAATAAGCGGCGTTCCGGCGTCGGAAATGAGCGCCAGCGCCTGCCCTTCGGCGATCCGTCGCAGCGCGCGCGGGCGCGCCTCGGCAGCGTTGTGCTCGTGGTAGGGCGAGAGCGGCGTCTCAATCCCGTAACGCGCGAGCAACTTGCGCGAGACGCGGGTGTCCTCGGCCAGGATCCCGTCGGCGCCGGCCAGGATCGCCAGAGCCCGCAAGGTCACGTCGGCGAGGTTGCCAATTGGCGTCGCCACGATATAGAGCCCCGCGTTCAGCGGCGCTGCGGGGACCGGCGCGCCGCCGACGACAAAGCTTCGGTTCAATCGGGCGATCCCGGCGCCTTCGCTCAGCGGAGCCTTTATCGTGGTCATTTTTGCAGAAATCCCACCGATGGCCCCGCCAGCCGAATTATCCACGACATAGCCAAGCGCAGGTGAAAATGCCACAATTTCCGTCGACTGCGGGCGAATCGTCTCTGTCGCGCGCCGACAAGCGAACCGATGACGCGAGGCGCCTCCGGCTCTCGACAGGACTGGAAAGGTGGCGATGAGATTTTCCGCTCAAAAGCCGGAAGAGGGAGGGAGCGTCACGCGGCGAGCGTTGCTTGGCGGCGGGTTGGCGTTTGCGGTCGCCGGGTGCAATTCGAGCGGCGTCGATCTTGGCGCAGGCTCCCCGGGGGTTTCAGCTCCGCCGCCCGCCAACGCACCGCTGGTCGGCGAGACGCTCGGCTCCGGGCCGGTTCGCGTCGGCATGATCCTGCCGCTGACGCAGAACGGCGGGCCAAGCCCGATCGGCGTCTCGATGCGCAACGCGGCCCAATTGGCGGTCGACGATTTCGGCGCTTCCTACATCACGCTGATGATTCAGGACGACCATTCGAGCTCGGACGGCGCCGCTCAAGCCGCTCAATCGGAGCTCGGCGCGGGGGCGCAACTCATCCTCGGGCCGGTGTTCGCCAACGACGTGCGAGCGGCGGCGGGGGCGGCGAAATCGGCCGGCAGGCCGATGATCGCCTTTTCGACCGACGCGAGCGTCGCTGCCCCGGGCGTTTATCTGCTGTCGTTCCTGATCGAAACCTATGTCGACCGGATCGTCCAGTACTCCGTCTCGAGCGGCAAGAAGTCGTTCGCGATCATGGCGCCGCAAAACGATTACGGCAACGTCGCGACCGACCGGTTCCAGCAGACCGCTGCGGGCGTAAACGCGCAAATCGTCGTCACCGCCCGCTACTCCGCGGGCCAGATGGCGACCGCGGCGCAACAGGTCGCGGCGGTGCAAGGCCAGGTTGACGCCCTGTTCATTCCCGAGCAGGCCGACGCGATGCAGGCGGTCGCCAACGCTTTGTCTTCGAACAGCGTCAAGACTCAACTTTTGGGAACCGGCGTCTGGAACGACGCCCGGGTGCTCAAGATACCGCAAATGCAGGGCGCCTGGTTTTCGGCGCCCGACAATTCCGGTTTCAATGCGTTCGCACAGCGCTACAAAGCCAAATTCAACAGCGAACCGGCGCGCCTCGCCACCCTCTCCTACGACGCGGCGACGCTGGCCGCCGCGCTCGCCCGGAATGGCGGGCCGGACCCCTACAACGAAAGAGCGCTGACCAACGTATCGGGCTTCAGCGGCGCCGATGGCGTCTTCCGCTTCCGCCCCGACGGAACCAACGAGCGCGGCCTCGCGGTGATCGAGATCGACGGCGGCGCCGCCAAGGTGATCAGTCCCGCGCCGCGCAGCTTTGTCGCCGGGTGACCAGGAGCGGCGACAGTTCCTTAATGATTCACGGCGGCCGGAAAAGGAGCCGCGCCGACGCTCAACCCCACGAGAGCCTAAAGCATGCTCGGCAGCACCCGATCGGGAGGCCGGTGGCCGTCGACGAAAGTCCGGATGTTGATGATGACTTTTTCGCCCATGTCGGCGCGGCCCTCGTGCGTCGCCGAGCCCATATGCGGCAAAAGCGTCACCTTACCGGCCTTGGCGAGCGCGATCAGTTTCTCGTTGACCGCGGGCGCGTGCTCGAAGACGTCGAGCCCGGCGTTGGCCAGTTCGCCCGCTTCGAGCATCCGGATGAGCGCGTTCTCGTCGACGATCTCGCCGCGCGCGGTGTTGATGAGAATGGCGTCCGGCCGGAGATGCTTGAGCCGGCGGGCCGACAGGAGATGATAGGTTCCTGGCGTATGCGGGCAGTTGATCGAGACGAAATCCATCCGCGCCAGCATCTGGTCGAGCGAATCCCAGTAGGTCGCTTCAAGAGATTCCTCGATCTGCGCCGCAACCCGGCGCCGATTGTGATAGTGGATAGACATCCCAAACGCGCGCGCCCGACGGGCCAGCGCCTGGCCAATGCGTCCCATCCCGACGATGCCGAGACGCTTGCCGGTGATTCGGCGCCCGAGCATCCAGGTCGGCGACCACCCGGCCCATTGCCCCTCGGGGATAATGCGCGAGCCCTCCACGAGCCGCCTCGCTGTTGACAGAATCAGCGCCATTGTCATGTCGGCGGTGTCCTCCGTCAGGACGCCAGGCGTGTTGGTGACCGTGATGGCGCGTCGCAGCGCGCTCGTGACGTCAATGTGATCGACCCCATTGCCGAAATTGGCGATCAGCCGCATCTGCTCTCCCGCCTGGGCGATCATCGCCGAATTGATGTGGTCGGTGATGGTCGGCACGAG
>JBAUXQ010000127.1:0-1600 GCA_049584355.1 Roseiarcus sp.
CTTGTTGACATTCTGCCCGC
The DNA here is from genome assembly GCA_049584355.1 of Roseiarcus sp. Taxonomy (GTDB): domain Bacteria; phylum Pseudomonadota; class Alphaproteobacteria; order Rhizobiales; family Beijerinckiaceae; genus Roseiarcus. The sequence goes on from JBAUXQ010000127.1 coordinate 21, forward strand.
CCGGACCAGACGCACGGACGAAGCTTTCGACGATCTCGCTCTCGTCAATGAGCAGATCGCCGACTTTCATGCCTCTACCGCCAGTCCCTCACGTCGACAAACCGGCCAGCGATCGCGGCGGCAGCGGCCATCGCAGGCGACACCAGATGCGTGCGGCCCTTGTAGCCCTGGCGGCCCTCGAAATTGCGGTTCGAGGTCGAGGCGCAGCGCTCGCCGGGGCTAAGCTTGTCGGGGTTCATCGCCAGGCACATCGAGCAGCCCGGCTCGCGCCACTCGAAGCCGGCGGCGAGGAAAATCCGGTCCAGGCCTTCGGCCTCGGCCTCGGCCTTGACCAGCCCGGATCCCGGCACGACCATCGCGGTGACGCGTTCGGAAACCTTGTGGCCCCTGGCGATCGCCGCGGCGGCGCGCAAGTCCTCGATCCGCCCGTTGGTGCACGAGCCGATGAAGACGCGATCGATTTCGATGTCGGCGATCTTCTCGCCGCCCTTGAGCCCCATATAGTCGAGCGCGCGCTGGATCGAGGCGCGCTTCTGCTCGGTCGCGCCATCCTCGACTCGCGGCACCGCGCCAAAAATCGGCGCCACGTCCTGCGGGCTCGTGCCCCAGGAGACGATCGGGGGCAGGTCGGCGGCGTTGAGAGTGACGACGCGGTCGAACTCGGCGCCCTCGTCGCTGCGCAGCGACTCCCAATGGCGCATCGCGTGATCCCAAAGGGCGTCCTTCGGCGACTTCGGCCGGCCCTTGAGATAGGCGTAGGTCTTGTCGTCGGGCGCGATCATGCCAGCGCGCGCGCCGCCCTCGATCGACATGTTGCAGACCGTCATCCGCCCTTCCATCGACAGCGCCTCGATCGCCGAGCCGCAATATTCGATCACGTGGCCGGTGCCGCCCGCCGTGCCGATCTCGCCGATGATCGCGAGGATGATGTCCTTGGCGGTGACGCCAGCCGGAAGGGCGCCGTCGACCTTGACGCGCATGTTCTTGGCCTTGGACTGGATCAAAGTCTGGGTCGCGAGCACATGCTCGACCTCGGAGGTGCCGATGCCGTGGGCGAGCGCGCCGAAGGCGCCGTGGGTCGAGGTGTGGCTGTCGCCGCAAACGATCGTCGTCCCCGGCAGGGTGAAACCCTGCTCCGGCCCGATGATGTGGACGACGCCCTGCCGCAAATCGAACTCGTCATAATATTCGATGCCGAACTCCCGCGCGTTCCTGGCCAGCTCCTCGACCTGCTGGCGGCTCTCGGGATCGGCGATACCGCCCCTGCGATCGGTGGTCTGGATGTTGTGGTCGACGACGGCGAGCGTCTTGTGCGGCGCGCGCACCTTGCGGCCGGACATCCTGAGACCCTCGAACGCCTGCGGACTGGTCACCTCGTGGACCAGATGGCGGTCGATGTAGATGAGGCTCAGGTCGCCCTTGGTGTCGAGGACGTGGTCGTCCCAGATCTTATCGTACAACGTACGCGGCTTGGACATAACGCTCTCCCGCGCCCATCCGGGCGCGAATTCGGGGGAATTGGCGCTATCTATGCCCAATGGGGCGGGGATGGAAGGGGGAGCTCTCGACCGACGACGGCG
>JBAUXQ010000128.1:0-3595 GCA_049584355.1 Roseiarcus sp.
GCCGGTCGACGCCCGGCATCGCCGCGACCGGAACGCGCCGCTTCGCGCCATCGATGAGAAAGAGCGGCCAGATAAGGTCGCTCGCCGTCAGCACGTTCTCCGCGACCAGCCGCCGCGCCCATTCCGCCTTGCGGTTGCGGCGCGGGCGCTGCGCCAGGTCGAGACGAGCGGAAGCTGCGATGCGGGACGGTTTGTTCATGGGCGCGTGGGCTCCTTCGCGGCTCTTATACACCAGAAGGGAACGGGGAGCGCCTCGCTCTGGGTTCCTCATCAGCCCTTGGGTAAGTCCGGAATAACATTCCCTTACGGCCTCAGTGGGGATCACGGCGATAGCTCGCCGAAGACCGTCGGCACAAGCTCGGAAACCGTCGGATGAATCGCCATCACGCGGGTGTAGGCCGTTGCTGTGACGCCCGCCGCCATCGCCTCGATCACGCCGTGGACCGCCTCGTCGCCGCCCACCCCGAGGATTGACGCGCCGAGGATCGCGTCGGTGTCGCGGTCGACCACGACCTTGATGAAGCCGCGCGTTTCGCCTTTCTCGACCGCGCGGCCAACCTGCGTCATCGGCCGAACGCCGATCCGCACGCTGTGTCCTTTGGCGCGGGCCTCGGCCTCGGTCAGGCCGACCCGTCCAAGCGGCGGATCGACGTAGAGCGCGTAGACCGGAATGCGGTCGCTCACTTTCCGCTGTGCGCCGTCGAGCAGGTTCGCGGCGACGATTTCGTAGTCGTTGTATGAGGTATGCGTGAAGGCGCCGCGGCCGTTGCAGTCGCCGAGCGCCCAGATGTGGGGAACGCTGGTCTTCAATGCGTCGTCGACGAGGATGTAACCGCGCGCGTCGACCTTGACGCCCGCCGCCTCGAGCCCGAGGTCGTCGGTGTTCGGCCTGCGACCGACCGCGAGCAGCACGTGCGAGCCGACCTCTTCGGGTTCGCCTGCCGCGCAGTTGACGCCGACGGCGATCTCCGCTCCGCGCGGCGCGAAGCTGATGCATTCAGAGTCGAGGCGGACTTTGATTCCCTCCGCTTCGAGCGCTTCGCGGACGGCTTGAGAGACATCGTCATCCTCGCGGGCAATCAGGCGCGGCATCTTTTCCACCACTGTCACAGCGGAGCCAAAGCGCCGGAATATTTGCGCGAACTCGAGCCCGATGTAGCTTCCTCCAACGATGACAAGCCGTTGAGGCAGGGCGTCCAGTTCGAGCAGCGTCGTGTTGTTCAGCGTCTTGACCTGATCGCGGCCTGGGAAGTCCGGCGCCTCGGCGCGGCAACCGACGTTGACGAAGAAGCGTTCGGCCTCGAGCACGTCCTCGCCTGCCCGGATTGTGGTCGGCGACAGGAAGCGCGCTTGGCCTTCGATGACGGCGCAGTTGGAAAGGCCACGCAGCCAGGCCTCGAGGTCTGAGCGTGAGTTGGCGACGATTGTGTTCTTGCGGGCCATTACAGCGGCAAAATCGACGCCCACAGTTCCGGCGGTCACACCGAAATCCGAGGCGCGCCTTGCAAGGTGCGCGGCATAGGCGCTGGCGACCATCGCCTTGGTCGGCGTGCAGCCGGTGTTGACGCAGGTACCACCGATGAGCTTGCGCTCGATGAGGGCGACGGTCTTTCCGGTCGCGGCGATCCGGGCGGCCATCGGCGGCCCGGCCTGACCGGCGCCGATCACGATCGCGTCGAAACGGCGGGTCACGGGAGCGCCGCGAGGATCGCAAGCTTAGGCGAAACACCACTGTCCGGCATCGCCGCCAGCGGAACGCGCCGCTTCTCCCCGTCGATAGGGAAGAGCGACCAGATGAGGTCGTTCGTCGTCAGAATGGGCTCTGCGACAAGCCGCCGCGCCCATTCCGCCTTGCGGTTGGGGCGCGGGCGGCGCCCGAGGTCGAGGCGGTGGATTTCGGCGATGCGGGACGGCTTGTTCATGAGCCTGGGCTCCTTGAAGCCTGATTATACGCCCGCGAGCGCGCTGGCGAGCGCCCGCTCGCCGGCGACCTGCTCGGCTTCGACGATTCCCTCTAGGCGCGTCACGCCCTTCGTCGGCCCGGTGTGGAGGCTAACGTCAAGTCCGAACGGGGCTGCGGGCGGTTTGACAAAGCGCAGCTCGACATTAGCTTGTGAATCTCGACAGGCGATGGAGTTCGCCTTCAACTGCGCGATCGTTCCGACCACGATCTCGGATAAAGCCGACGAAATGCGCAGCCAAATCGAGAGCAGCGTCGCGATCAAGGCAAGGCCACCCAAAGCGCCGCAAGGGCCCAGATCCCCGTCATGATCGGCTCCCCCGGTTCGGAAGCCTCATTCCGGCGAGACCTGGCTCGTCGCGCGCCAACGCTCGGGTCACCGAGCCGCTGCGCTCAATTGGAGAGTATCTCTGCTGATGACCGCAAAGCCGGTCCGCATCTGACCGATGACCCAACATCGCGCCTACCCCGCTTGTTCCGCGTGGCAGGAGTCATCAGCCTCAATTGGCGGTTTTGGGGGATCCCATCCCCTTCCGGGATTTATCCTAAGCGGGTCGAATCCGTCACGTCAACCAGTCGATTTGGACCGGGCGGAGATCAGGGATAGCATCGAACGACTGCCCGTCCTTGCGGCCCACGATACGCGTGGCCGTCGCCCGGAGGCAGTTCGAGGGAGGCGGATTCGTGACTCTCCCACGCGACGCGATGCTTTTGCGGATCTTCATCGGCGAAGACGCCAGGTTTCAGCATCGTCCGCTTTACGAGGCGATCGTTCTCAAGGCCCGCGCGGTCCATCTTGCTGGCGCCACGGTCATTCGAGGCCCGATGGGCTTCGGCCACTCGACCCGGCTCCACAGCACGAAAATCCTCGACGTGGCCGAACACCTGCCGATGGTCATCGAGATCGTCGACACCGAGGACAAAATCAAGGCGTTTCTGCCGGTCCTCGACGGCATGATGCGCCGGGGGCTCGTCACTCTCGAGAAGGTGCAGGTCCTGCAGTATGGCGAGGAGGTCAAGCACGAGCCTGCTTGACCAGGGCTAGAGTTCTCCAAAGACCGCGCGGTTGCGGTCAGACCTCGTTCCACAATTGGACCGTCGGCTCATCCCTGTCATGTTCATAGCCGAGAATGCTGACGCTTGCGGTGCCGAGCGCGAACAGACGCCCCTCCGACGGCGCGAGGCCGAGCCAGCGGGCCGCCAGAACCCTGAGGATATGGCCGCTCGAGAACAGGATCGCGCGGTCGTCGGCCGCGCGCAGGCGCGCGATGACGCGATCGGCGCGCATGGCGACGTCGGCCGGCTGCTCGCCGTTGGGGCATCCATCGCGAAACAACCGCCAGCCGGGGCGCTGCTTCAGGATTTCACTCGTCTTCCGCCCTTCGTAGTCGCCGTAGTTCCATTCAAGGAGGTCGGCATCGACCACAGCGCGGTCGCCGAAGCCAGCAAGCTGGCAGGTACGTCTGGCGCGCTGAAGCGGGCTCGTAAAGACCCTGTCAAACGTGAGGCTCTTCAGGCGCTCGCTCAACCCCCGCGCCTTGCGCTCGCCTACTTCCGTGAGGGGAATATCGGTGCGGCCGGTGTGTTTGCCGCTGGCGCTCCATTCGGTTTCGCCATGGCGGACCAGATAAACGC
>JBAUXQ010000129.1:0-20293 GCA_049584355.1 Roseiarcus sp.
TTTCAGAGGGAATCATTGCAGCCGAGGTACGAACCCGAAGCCTGCGGAGCTTCCCGCTATCCTGACATATCGTGTGCTGCGAAAAAAACTCTGCCGCCTCGCCGACTTGCCTCGAGCGGCGCGACGCGGCAAACTTGATCAAACACGAGCCGGCAAAAGGCCGACATGGAAACGCACCGCAAGGAGCACCGAATGGGCGCGGCGAAAAGGCCAAATCGACGACAAGTCCTGGTCGGAGGCGCGGCCCTGGCGCTGGCGCCGGGCGTCGCTCGCGCGCAGGCTGCGCGACCGCTCAAGATCGGCATCCTGAATGACATGTCGAGCGTCTATGCTGACTACCAGGGCGTCGGGTCGGTCGTCGCCACCCGGCTCGCAGTGGATGACTTCTCGAAGACGCTGGGCGTGCCGGTCGAAATCATCTCGGCCGATCATCAGAACAAGCCGGACGTCGGGTCGGCGATCGCGCGCCAATGGTTCGATTCCGAGAATGTCGATGTTGTCATGGACTTGCCGAATTCGGCGGTCGCGCTCGCGGTGATCGCGGTGGCGCAGGAGAAAAACAAGACGGCCATCGGCTCAGGCGCCGGATCCTCGGTCATGACCGGCCCGAAATGCTCGCGCAATTTTGTCCACTGGACCTACGATACCTACGCCTTGGGCACGGGCCTTGGTAAAGCGCTGACAGAAGCGGGCGGCAAGAGCTGGTTCTTCATCACCGCCGACTACGCGTTCGGCAAAGACCTCGAGGCCAATTGCGCCGCTGCGGTTCAGGCTGCGGGCGGCAAGGTCGTGGGGTCAGTGCGCCATCCGCTCAATACCGCTGACTTTTCGTCGTTTGTCCTGCAGGCGCAGAACTCCGGCGCCGACACCGTCGGACTCGCCAATGCCGGCGGCGACCTCAACAATTGCATCAAACAGGCGCATGAATTCGGTTTGAGTGAGAAGCAGCGTCTCGCCGGCCTGATTCTCAATATCACCAACATTCCGTCTCTCGGTCTCGACGTCGTCGACGGGGCGACGATCTGCACCGGCTTCTACTGGGACGCGAACGAGGGAACGCGCGCCTTCGCCAAACGCTTCCAGGCGGCTCACCCCAAGAAGATGATGCCAAATGATATGCACGCAGGCATGTACGCGGCGACCGAGCATCTGATGAAAGCGGTGGCGCAGATCAAAGGCGCCGACGACGGCGTCAAGGTGGTCGACACGATGAAGGCGATTCCGACCGATGACCCGCTGTTCGGAAAGGGAATCATCCGCGTAGACGGACGCAAGCTCCATCCGATGTATCTCTATAAGGCCAAGACGCCGGCCGACTCGAAGTACGATTGGGATTATTTCCAGCTCGTCGCCACGATCAAACCCGAGGACGCCTTTCGCTCCTTGGACAAAGGCGGGTGTCCGTTCGTCAAAGCATGAAGGCGTCGAGCCGCGTCGAATGGGTTTCCCGGCTCCCGGTTGGTTGAAGGGCCGCCGGAGTCAGCTCTGCTTGGCGCTGAACACGGTGAGCCGGTCAGCCGCGCGTCGGAGCACGGCGCGAATGGGCATCGCTTCTTCGGGGCCGGGCTCGAGCGCGGCCGCGAAAGTGGCGAGCTTTGCTTCGCCCTCGATCTCGAGAGCAATCGCCCTCGCCCGCAGGATCACGCGGCCGGTGAGCGTGAGGCGGGGTTCGCCCGCGTCCGCCGCCGCGATCGGAGCGACGAGTTGCCGCGCTCCCAGATCCATCGCTTCGGCGAGGCCGTCGGCGCCCGGAAACCACGAGGCCGTATGTCCGTCGTCGCCCATTCCAAGCACGACGACGTCGGCCGGCAAGGGCAGACGGGCGACGCGCGCGCTTGCCGCGGCGAGTTCCTGATCCGCGGGCAGGCGGACGTCGGCGAGCGGCGTAAAGTTCGCCGCCGCCGCGCGATTACGCAACAATTTTTCCCGCACCAATCGAGCGTTCGACCGCGGGCTGTCGTCCGGCACCCGCCGTTCATCGGCCAGAGTTACCGCAACCCGGGTCCAGTCGAGCTCCATATCCGACAGCAGTTCAAAGAACCGCGCTGGAGATTTGCCGCCGGAGACGATCAGCAGCGCGACTCCTCTCGCTTCAATAGCGACGCGCAGGCGTTCCGCCGTCCAGTCGGCCAGGCCGTGCGCGAGCTCTTCGCCGTCGGCGAATTCGCGGCGATGGAAATCTGCCTGAATCATTCGTATTCCTCGTTCCAGGTCCGCCCGTCGCGCTCGATCAACGCGACCGACGCGTTGGGCCCCCATGTGCCGGCGGCATATGGGCGCGGCGACTCGCCAGACTGCGCCCAGGCCTCGCGAATCGGATCGACAAATCTCCACGCCGCCTCGACTTCGTCGCGCCGCATGAACAGGGCGGCGTTGCCGCGCAGAGCATCCATCAGGAGCCGCTCATAGGCGTCCGCGGGCGCCGCGCCGAAGGCCTTGGCGAAGCTCATGTCGAGCGGCACGTGTTGCAACCGCATGTCTCCAGGGCCTGGCTCCTTGACCATCATCCATAGCTTGATCCCTTCGTCCGGTTGTACCCGCACCACGAGGCGATTGGCCGGTATGCCGTCGGCTTGCATCGGGAATATGACGTGCGGCACACGACGGAATCCAACGACGATTTCCGAGAAGCGCTGCGGCAGCCTCTTGCCGGTGCGGAGATAGAACGGGACGCCCGACCACCGCCAATTGCCGATGCCGAGTTTGAGCGCCACGAACGTTTCCGTGTCGCTGTGATCCTTGCCGATATCCTGCAGATAGCCCGGCACGGGGCCGCCGTCGGCAAATCCAGCGCGATATTGTCCGCGCACGGTAAGACCCGAGGCGTTGGTTTGGTTGATCGGCTGCAACGCCTTCAGCACTTTGAGCTTCTCATCCCGCAGGGAGTCCGCCTCCAGTGAATTTGGCGGCTCCATGGCGACGAGACAGACGAGCTGCATCATATGGTTTTGCACCATGTCCCGCATTGCGCCCGCTTCTTCATAGTAGCCGCCGCGCCCTTCGACGCCGAGCGTCTCGGCGACGGTGATCTGAACGTGATCGATGTGCGCGCTATTCCACAATGGCTCGAGCAAGATATTGGCGAAGCGCAGCGCCATCAGATTCTGCACCGATTCCTTGCCGAGATAGTGATCGATGCGGAAGATGTTGTGCTCGAGGAAAACCGAACCAAGTACATCGTTAATCGCCGCCGCGCTCTTGCCGTCCCTGCCGATCGGCTTCTCGACTATGATGCGAGAGCGCGGAGTCACGAGCCCTTCCGCGCCAAGGCGCTTGGCGAGCGGGCCGAACAGGTCGGGCCCCGTCGCGAGATAATAAGCGCGAATCCGTTCGTCGGCGCCGAGTAAAGTCTTTAGATCCGTCCATCCCCCATCGTTCATCGCGTCGACAGCGATGTAGTCGAGTCGGGATAGAAATCGTTCCATCGCGGCGCCGGCTCCGTCGTCAACGCCGGCAAATTTCGTCAACGCGTCCTTGACTAACGCGCGGAACGCGTCGCGTTCGAGATGACGACGCGACGCCCCAATGATCCGGGTCGGGTCGGAGAACTGGTCGCTGCGCTCACGGTTGAAGAGCGCAGGATAGAGCTTACGATAAGCCAGGTCGCCCGTGCCGCCAAAAACGACGAGATCGAATGGCTCGACCTTGACAACGCGTGTGGCCATGACGCCTCTCTTTGGTCGTCGACAGAAATGGCGGTCGCTCGGGGCGGTCCATCCGCCTCAGGCGGCCTAAAGCTTACCGATCCGCGCGGCTCGCGCCAAGGTCCGGCGCCGAAGGCAATCACATCGAGCCTCAGCTCGCCTGATTCATGGCGTCTTTGAACAGAACTTCTCGATCGCGGGCGAAATTCTTGATCAGCGGCAAAGCCGCGCCTCCGATCGCGCGCGCGTCAGCCCCGATTCCGCCCGAGACGATCTCCGCCTCGCTTAAGCCGCGCCGATCGAGGCCGGCGAAAACTTGCGCAGTGCGCGCGGTCAGACGCTCGCGAACCACCGCCGGCATCTCCCCGTCAATCACGATCGCCTCGAAATCGATGATGGAGATCGCCGCGACCGACGCATAGGCGAGAGCCGACGCCGATTCTTCGATCCAGTTGTCGAGTTGCGACCCGAATTCGCCCCATGAATCAGGAGTCGCCCAGACCGACGAGGCGTCGATTCCCGCCGCCTCGAGTCGGCGCTCCAATTGATAGATGGAGGCGCACGCAATCAACTGCGGAGCGGCGCCGCCAATGCTTTTCGTCATGATCGGCATTGATCCGAGCGCGGCGGCGTTGCCGGTGCGTCCTGGACGCAACGCGCCGTCGAGCACCAATCCGCCGCCAAGAAACTCGCCAATGAAGAAATAAAGAAAGTCGCGATAGCGCCAGCAGCGCCCGAAGAAGAACTCGGCCGCGCAAGCGGCGGTGGCGTCGTTGCACAACGTCGTCGGATAAGGGCAGACGGCGGCGATTTCGCTTTCCCCGTCGAAGCGCCGCCACGCATTCATGGCGCCCGGCGGCGCGCCGATCTCGGCTTCCCAGTTCCACAGCTGGAACGGCGCCGCGACGCCAAGGCCGGCGATCCTCCGCTTCTGCGGCGCACTGAGCGAAGTGGAGAGCGACGGCAGCGAGCCCTGGACAAAATCGAGGATCATGGTTGGCGTCGGAAACGCGTAGGCGCGGTGGGCGCGCTGGCGAATGGCGCCGCGGAAGTCAACCAGCACAAGCTCGCAACTGCGCCGCCCAATTTTGAGCCCGAACGAATAGGCGCCTTCCGGATCGAGCGACATCGGGATCGTCGGCTGTCCAACGCGGCCACGCAGCGGAGCCTCCCGCTTCAACAGCCCGTCCGCCTGCAGCCGGTTCATGATCGCCGAGGTCGATTGCACCGAAAGTCCCGTCAGCCTCGCGACTTCGATTTTCGACAACGGACCGAAACGGCGCACCAGCGAGAGCAACAGCCGCTCGTTATAGAGCCGCACGCCCGCCTGGTTCGCGCCGCCGACATTCGTCGCGGCGACCGCGACCAGAGGTGAAGCGAGCGCGACGTCGGCGCCCTCGGGCCCACCGCTCGCATGCGGGCGCGGGTCGCCATGCGCCTCCTTCATCCTCCGCCTCTACCTATTTGTGTAGCATCAACCGGCGCATGATTGTGCCGGACCGGCTAGGTGTCAAGAATTATTCCATTGGATGTAGTTATCCTTGACTCTTGACCAAAAGTTTGCCCTATGGAGATATGACGTCCCAAGCAGGGTCGTTGCGCGCAAGAGCGCGAAGCGTTGATGCGACTTCGGCCACGACGCCGTCGCTCTTATATCCGAGGGAGGAAACCTGTGTCCAAGATATCTGGAATATTTACGTTTGCCGCCGCTTCCGCGCTCTCCATCGCGTTGATGGGAACGACTGCGCATGCCGATTCGATTTTGGTTGGACTTGTAACCAAGACCAACACCAACCCCTTCTTCGTCAAGATGAGAGAAGGGTTCGAGGCGAAGGCTAAAGAACTCGGTGTCACGACGCAGGCCCTCGCAGGCAAGTTCGATGGTGACAATGACGGGGAGGTCGCCGCTATCGAGCAACTGATCGCAGCCGGCGCGAAGGGCATCCTTCTCGTCCCGAGCGATTCGACCGCCATTGTGCCGACCGTCGAGAAGGCCCGCAAGGCGGGCGTCCTCGTGATCACGCTCGACACGCCGCTCGATCCCGTCACCGCCGCTGACGCCAACTTCGCCACCGACAACTTCAAGGCGGGCGAGCTGATCGGCCAATGGGCGAAGGGGACCCTCGGCGACAAGGCCAAGACAGCCAAGATCGCGACTCTCGACCTCACCGCCAACCAGCCGACCGTCGACTACCTGCGCCACAACGGCTTCCTCACCGGCTTTGGCATTCCGGTCAAGGATCCCAAGCACTACGCGATGAGCGACAGCCCGCAGATCGTCGGTTCCGACCTGTCTTCGGGATCGGATGAAGGCGGCCGCACGGCGATGGAGAAGATCCTTCAAAAGGCCGATCAGATCGACCTCGTCTACGCCATCAACGAGCCAGCGGCGGATGGCGGCTATGCCGCGCTCAAGGCTGCCGGCAAGGAAAAGGGCGTCCTGGTGGTCGCGGTCGACGGCGGCTGCAACGGCATCAAGAGCGTCAAGGCGGGCGTGATCGGCGCGACCTCGCAACAATACCCGCTGTTGATGGCCGCGGACGGCGTGCAGGCGGTCGTCGATTTCGTGAAGACCGGCAAGAAGCCGGTGAGCATCGATACCGGCGAGAAGCTCGTAACTGATCATCCGGTTCCTGGCGTTCCCTCGATCAATTCCGACGAAGGCATGAAGCTCTGCTGGGGTTGATTTCGGCCGAAGTTCGGTCATTAATCGACTGAGGGATCGGAGGTCGGCGCTCGTCGGTTGATCGGCGAGCGCCGGCTTTGCACGAGGTCCGAACCGGGAAACGAACGAGGGGATGCCATGAGCGAAGCGTCGCGGCCGACTCCGCAAGAGTTCGAAAAGGTCCTGGCCGCGGCCGCGACGGCCCAGGCTTCGTTCGAGGAAGAAAACCTCCCTCTTTCGAGACGGATCCAGCGCTTCCTCCATCTCTATCCGACGACGGTGCCGTTCGTCGTGCTGGTGCTCGGTCTTTTGCTCGGGTGCACGGTCAACTACTCGCATTTCGTCACCGGCAGCAATCTCTCCACCGTCCTGACCCAGGTCACGATCATCGGCATCCTGGGAATTGCGCAGACGCTTGTCATCCTGACCGCAGGCATCGATCTTTCGGTCGGCGTAATCATGGTCATTTCGTCGGTCGTTATGGGACGACTGGCGGTCGTCGACGGCGTGCCGGTTCTGATTGCGTTCCCGCTCGGCCTCATCTGCGGGCTCTTGTGCGGCTGGCTCAATGGCGCGCTCGTGACGCGGATGCAGATGCCGCCGTTCATCGTTACGCTCGGCACGCTCAGCATCATCGGCGCCCTCAACACGTTCTATTCGCAGAGCGAAACCATTCGAGAGCAGGACATCGAAGAAAAGGCGCCGTTCCTGCAACTGATGGGAATTCCGTTCAACGTCGGAAGCGCCAGAATTATCCTTGCCAGTTTCCTGTTGATCGCGCTGGCGATTGTTTTTTGGTACGTGCTCAACCGCACGGCCTATGGCCGCCATATCTACGCCACCGGCGACGATCCCGAAGCTGCGCGACTGGCCGGCATCGATACCGACCGGATCCTGCTCAGCGTGTATGTCCTCGCGGGGCTCATCGCCGCGATCGCCGGTTGGGCGCTGATCGGGCGCATCGGCGCGATCAGTCCGACCGCCGGCGCCAACGGCAACCTCGACAGCATAACCGCGGTGGTGATCGGCGGCACCAGCCTGTTCGGCGGCCGCGGCTCGATTATCGGCACGCTGATCGGGGCGCTGATCGTCGGCGTGTTTCGCTCGGCGGTGTCGCTCGCCGGGCTTGACGTGCTGTGGCAGGAGTTTGCCATCGGCGTTCTGATCATTGTCGCTGTGGCCCTCGACCAATGGATCCGGAGGGTCTCAAAATGAGCGTGGAACCCATTCTGGTCGGGCGACAACTCGTCAAGCGCTACGGCCGCGTGACTGCGCTCGATCACGCCGACTTCGATCTCTATCCCAACGAGATCCTTGCCGTGATCGGCGACAATGGCGCGGGGAAATCCTCTCTCATCAAGGCGCTCTGCGGCGCGGTGATTCCGGACTCCGGCGAAATCAGGCTCGGCGGAGAGATCGTGAACTTCCGCTCGCCGATTGACGCGCGCGAGGCGGGCATTGAGACCGTCTACCAGAACCTCGCGCTGTCGCCGGCGCTGTCGATCGCCGACAACATGTTTCTCGGACGAGAAATACGCTCGGAAGGCGCGCTTGGCTCTTTCTTTCGCGCGCTCGACCGGACCAAGATGCAGAAGTTCGCGCGCGAGAAGCTCAACGAACTCGGGCTGATGACGATCCAAAATATCAATCAGCCGGTCGAGACCCTGTCGGGCGGTCAGCGCCAGGGCGTTGCGGTGGCGCGCGCCGCGGCTTTCGCCAAGCGGGTGGTCATCATGGACGAGCCGACGGCGGCGCTTGGCGTCAAGGAGTCGCGCCGCGTGCTCGAACTCATCCTCGACGTCAGGAAGCGCGGGCTGCCGATCATACTCATTTCGCACAACATGCCGCATGTGTTCGAAGTCGCCGACCGTATCCACATTCATCGCCTGGGACGACGGCTCACCGTGGTCGACCCGAAGAAGATCACCATGTCCGACGCGGTGGCGATGATGACCGGCGCCCTGGCGCCGCCGGTCGATCAGGCCGCCTGAGCCGCCGTTCAAATCCGCGCGACTCCCGCCGGCGCGCCGACAGGCGCCTTGCGCCGTTTCGGGGACAAGGGGTAAGCTGAAGCCCTTCCGCTTCGCCGCCTCATGCGGCTTTCTCACAAAATTTGAAGGACTCCTCCCATGCGTTACCGTCCGCTTGGCCGTACGGGCCAATTCGTTTCGGAAATCTGTCTCGGCGCGATGACCTTTCACGGCGGCGCGGGCTTTTGGCGCGCCATCGGCTCGGTCGATCAGGCGGGGTCGACGGCGCTCGTCGGCCGCGCAATCGAGGCCGGGGTCAATTTCATCGACACCGCCAACGTCTATTCGGAGGGCGAGTCCGAGGGTCAGCTCGGCCAGGCCCTGCGCGACCTCGGCGTCAAGCGCGAGGACGTGATCATCGCGACGAAAGTGCGTGGCCGGATGGGGCCGGGGCCGAACGCGGTCGGCCTGTCGCGCGGCCATATCATGGATCAGGTCGCAGCCAGCCTGAAGCGGCTCGGGCTCGACCATATCGACCTCTACCAGGTCCACAGCTTCGATCCCGTCACCCCGCTCGAAGAGACGCTGCGGGCGCTCGACGACTGCGTGTCGCGTGGCTTCGTGCGGACGATCGGCTGCTCCAACTTCGCCGCCTGGCAGATCATGAAGGCGCTCGGCATCTCGGACAAGCGCGGCTACGCGCGGTTCGAGACGGTTCAAGCCTATTACTCGATCGCAGGCCGCGACCTCGAACGCGAGATCGTGCCCCTGGTCGAAGACCAGGGCCTCGGCGTCATGGTCTGGAGTCCGCTCGCCGGCGGGTTTCTCTCGGGCAAGTTTACCCGTGGCAAGCGTGGCGACAATGACTCGCGCCGCACGACCTTCGACTTCCCGCCGGTCGACAAGGAGCGCGCCTACGACGTCATCGATGCGATGGAGAAGGTCGGGAACGCGCATGGCGTCTCGGTCGCCCGGATCGCGCTCGCCTGGCTCTTGCAGCGGCCGGGCGTCATGAGCGTCATCATCGGCGCCAAGACGATCGAGCAGCTCGACGACAATCTCGCAGCGACCGAGCTGACGCTCTCGCCTGAAGACCTCGCCGCGCTCGATGCGGTCAGCGCGCTCGGGCCAGAATATCCCGGCTGGATGCTGACCCGGACGGCCGAGGGGCGCGTTCCGGCGGCGAAGCCGAAGGCCTCGTGAGGCCGGCGGCCGGCGAAGCCCATTCATGAGGGGAGGGACGCGATGCGCAAAGTGAAGTGGGGGGTGCTCGGCGTCGCCAAGATCGCCATCGAGAAGGTCATCCCGGCGATGCAGCAGGGCGAGGCGTCGCACATCGCGGCGATCGCGTCGCGCGATCTCGGCAAGGCGCGGGCCGCCGCGGGCAAGCTCGGCATCGAGCGTACGTTCGGCTCCTACGAGGCGCTGCTCGCCGACCCTGAGATCGAAGCCGTCTACAATCCGCTGCCCAATGAGCTCCACGTGCCGTGGACGCTGCGGGCGCTCGCCGCCGGCAAGCATGTGCTGTGCGAGAAGCCGATCGCGCTCGACGCCAAGGAAGCGAACTCACTGATCGAAGCGCGCGACCGCTCCGGCAAGCTTGTCGCCGAGGCTTTCATGGTCCGCTTTCATCCGCAATGGCGCCGGGCGAAAGAACTCGTCGCGACCGGAGCGGTGGGCGACCTGCGTGCGATCCAAACCTTCTTCTCCTACCGGCTGCTCGACCCCGAGAATGTGCGCAATCGGCCGCCGGGTGGGGGCGGCCTTTACGACATCGGCTGCTACGCCATCCTGTCGGCGCGCTACATTTTCGGCGCCGAGCCGACGCGCGTGGCGGCGACGATCGACCACGACCCGAATTTCCGCACCGACCGGCTGGCCGGCGCGATTCTCGAATTCCCCGGCGGGCGCCTTTCGACCTTCACTATCGGCACGCAAATGTCGGCGCACCAGCGGGTCACGATCGTGGGCGAAGCGGGGCGGATCGAGATCATGATCCCGTTCAACGCCCCGCCCGACCGGCCGACGGAAATCGCCATCGACACCGGCGCCGATCTCTTCGGCGGCGGGCGCCGGGTCGAGCAGTTTCCCGTCTGCGATCAGTACACGCTGCAGGGCGACGCTTTCTCGCGCGCGATCCTGAACGCGACGCCGCTCGAATTCCCGATCGAGGACGCGATTCTGAACATGCGCGTCATCGACGCCCTGTTCCGCTCGGCCAAAAGCGGATCGTGGGAGAGGCCGTAAGCGCGGGCAACAAAAACCAAGCCGGCCGCAATGAAATCCAAGCCAGATGCAACGAAATCCAAGCCGGACGCAACGAAATCCAAGCCGGACGCAATAAAATCCAAATTTCCAATCGCTTTCAAAAGCGTTATTTTTCAAAGTGTTACGAGGAAAATGATCCTTTCCCTTCCGCTTGACGGCCGCCGCCCGACAACGAGCGGCGCCAATCCGGGGAGTACGACAAGGCATAACACAGATTCTGATTTTCGTAAAGAAAGTGTCTCCACTTTCTGCCCGCCCGCTTATCACACCCGCGCGTCGCCCGCATTAGGCCTACGCCTTCCGCTTCGCGAGTTCCGCCCGCACCGCGGGCGCGACGACCGCGCCAAGGAGTTCGATCGAGCGCAGGATCGCGGCTTGCGATTGGGCGCCGACCTGCATCTGGACGAGGGTGCGCTGGTGGCCGAAGACCTCGTGCTGGGCAAGGATTTTGGCGATCGCCTCGTCGGGCGTCCCGACCATGAGGTGGCCGCGTGGGCCGCGGCCCTGATCGAATTGCGCCCGGGTCAGCGGAGGCCAGCCGCGCTCGCGGCCGATGCGGCTCATCACCTCGGCGTAAGGCGGAAAGAACGCGTCGATTGCGGCCTCGGTCCTGTCGGCGAGGAAGCCGTGGCCGTTGATGCCGACGGCGAGCGCGTCGGGCGCGACGCCGGCGCGGCGGCCGGCCTCGCGGTAAAGCTCGGCGAGCGGGGCAAAGCGCGCCGGCTCGCCGCCGATGATCGCGATCGCCAGCGGCAGCCCGAGCATGCCGGCGCGCGCGACCGATTGCGGCGTGCCGCCGGAGGCGATCCAGACCGGGAGCGGCTGCTGCAGCGCCGGTGGATAGACGCCCTGGCCATTGAGGGGCGGCCGATGCCGGCCTTTCCAGACCACTTTCGGCTTGGCGCGGATCGCGAGCAGGAGATCGAGCTTCTCGGCGAACAGCTCGTCGTAATCTTCGAGGTTATAGCCGAACAGCGGAAAGGATTCGATGAATGAGCCCCGCCCGGCCATGATCTCCGCCCTGCCGCCCGACAGAAGATCGAGGGTGGCGAATTGCTGGTAGACGCGGACCGGATCGTCTGACGACAGCACGGTGACGGCGCTGGTCAGCCGGATGCGCCTGGTGCGGGCGGCGGCCGCGGCAAGCGCCACGGCCGGCGCCGAGACCGCATAGTCCGGCCGATGATGTTCGCCGAGGCCGAACACGTCGAGGCCGACGCGGTCGGCGAGTTCGATCTGCTCCATGACATCGGCGAAGCTCTTGTCGACATCGACCGGCTCGCCGGTCCGCGGATTGCGCCGGGTCTCGACGAACGTGTAGGCGCCGAACTGCATGGAGGACCTCGAGCGATCGCGGAAAAATCGACGTTAGGTATGGCCCGTTTAGGACGGCGCAGGCGACATGCCTAGGGTCAAACCCAATCTTGACGGACCGCTGCGGGCGGATAGCGGACGCAGGCCGGCGCCGCAGTTTACGACTGCAATGCCCTAAATACCGATCATTGCTCGATGGCAGGGGGCGAACGGATCGAGAGCGCCAAATTTCCACTATGGTAAAATAGGGGGAGATTCGTCGGCCGGGAAACCGCTTGGACTGCGAGCAAATGTTGACCAACAGTTCGCGCCGTCGCCAACATTTACGGCTCACCACGACATTGGGATACGCTTTGACAGCGAACATGACGAGAGTTTGGCATAGCCAATGAACGGTGCAGCGCGTGTTGTTCGCGTCTGGGACGTCTCAATTCGCTTCTTCCACTGGCTGGTGGTGGCGCTTGTCGCTGCAGCCTATGCGACGTGGCGGCTAAATTGGATGGTTTGGCACGGATGGATCGGCGATCTGTTGCTCGCCTTGTTGCTGTTTCGGCTGCTCTGGGGTTTCTTTGGCAGCGAAACGGCGCGATTTTACCACTTTCTGACCTCCCCGCGGATCGCCTTTCAGCACCTGAAATACGCGCTTCTGCGAGAACCCGACCGTCAGGTGGGGCATAATCCGGCGGGCGGCTGGATGGTGCTGTTCCTGCTCGCCCTGCTTCTCGCCGAGACGCTGACCGGAATTTACGTCGCCAACGATATCGCCGACGTTGGGCCGTTGACCGAGATTGTGCCTGCCGCGGTCGCGAACGCGATTGACGTCGCCCACGCGATCCTCTGGGATGTGCTGTTGGCGGCGATCGTGCTGCACGTGCTGGCGATCTTCGGCTATGCGGCAGTCAAGGGTCAAAACCTGCTGTCGCCGATGATCACTGGGACAAAGGTCCTGCCGGAAATCGTGGTCGCGCCGCGCATGGGGAGCCCGGCGCGGGCAGCTCTCCTCTTCGCCGTCAGCGCCGCGGCTGCGGCCATCATCGCCGGGCTCATGTAGTTCCGATCAGTTCTTGGGAGGGATCACCTGACCGCGGATCTCCCCCGCCGGATGGGACTGCGTGTGCACGTTGATATACCACTCGCCGGCGGAGAACTGCTGCGCCTGCTCGGGTGTAAGCGTGGCGCTCCCTGTCATCGGGTTCGTGGGCGGGCTGCCCTGGGTACTGAGCCAGATCACGGGCGGCGCATTCTGGCCCACTTTGGCAGGGCCGTGGAAATGGGCCATCGTAGACGGACTCGACAGTCCGCTGTAGGTGATATTCCAGGTCACCACCCGGGTCGCTGGGTCGTATGTCAGGTCAGCTGCTCCCGAGCCGCTCGTGTCTACCGCCGGCACGCATTGCGCCCCGGTCAGCGGAACCTTGAATGATGTAGAGTCCGCCCGCGCGACCCCTGCGCTGGCAAGCCCCAGCACGATTGCGAAAGGAACGAGGGCTCGTTGAAATTTCGTGGCGTTCATCTTTTCCTCCACCGGGCGCCGATCAGAGCGGATCGCTTTGAGCTATGTCAGGCTGTCCCGCGCAATGATGGCACGATTTGCGCAGAGGCGGACAATCTTTTACCGGCCGTCCCGGACTCACGCTGATGCCCAATCTGTCAATTCGCGCGCGGCTGATCTTCCTTTCAGTGCTGTTGCTTGCGATCCTCGTCCTCTCCTCCGCCCTGCTGATCCGGGAGCTTGCCCGCGACTCTCGGAGCCTTACCGAAGAGGCGACGTTTGTCTCAGTTGTCAAAAACGCCAATTCGGTGAGCAAGCACTTTGGCGATTTAAAGTATTGGGTGATCGATGCGGCGGTCACGCAGCTCGCTCGCTCTAAGCAAGCGGCGGAAGCCGCCAAAGCGGGCCTCGACTCGGATCTGAAGGCGATTTCCGCAGTCGATCCTGCGTTTGTCGCCGCTATCGAACGCGAGGTCGACGCCATGACCAGCCTGGCGCGGCAGGCCGGCGTCGCTTATTCAAGCGACGACAGCGCCGCCGGCAACGCCCTGTTGGAGCAGGCCAAGAGCCACGTTCCTGATATCGATAGCGAAATCGACAAGATCGTAGACCGGGTCGAGCAGCAGGCCGTCGCCCGGCGTGATGCATCGACGCGGCAGGCTGAACTCGCCGTCAAGCTCGCGATCGTCGGCGGAATCGGCGCACTGGTGCTCGCGCTGGGCTTTACTGCGCTGACCGTGCGATCGATTACCGTCCCGCTCAAGGCGCTGGAAAGGAGCATCGCTTCGATAACCCAGGGCGAACTCGACGTCGCGATGCCGCGCACAGGCGTCCCTGAGATCGCGGCGATGACGGGAACGCTCGGCATGTTGCGCGACAGCCTGATCGAACGGAACCAGCTGGAGCGCGAACGACAGCAAGCCGAGGCGGAGATCCGCGTCGCCCGCGACGCCGCGGAGGCCGCGTTGCACGACCTGAAGGCGGCCCAAGCCAATCTCATTCAGGCCGAAAAGATGGCGTCGCTCGGCCAGCTGACCGCTGGCATCGCGCACGAGATCAAGAACCCGCTCAATTTCGTCAACAATTTTGCCAGCCTTTCGATCGGGCTGCTTGACGAATTGAAGGCGGCGGCCGCGTCCGCCTTCGGATCTCTCGACGACCGTCAACGCGCTCAGATTGACGAAGTCTCCGAGTTGCTGACCGGCAATCTCGAACGGATCGTCGAACACGGCAAGCGCGCCGACAATATTGTCAAGAGCATGCTGGCGCATTCGCGCGCCGGCGGCGGCGACCGGCAAATCGTCGACCTCAACGCGCTGGTCGAGGAGTCGCTCAATCTCGCCTATCACGGCGCCCGCGCCCAGGATCCGAACTTCAACATCACTCTGGATCGGCAATATGGCGCCGACATCGCGCCGGTCGAACTCGTGCCGCAGGACATGACGCGGGTATTTCTCAACCTGTTTGGCAACGGATTCTACGCCGCGAACGAGCGCCGGCTTGCGGTAGCCAACGGGACATTCAGACCTGCCCTCTCGGTGACCACGCGCGATCTCGGCAAGGCCGTCGAGGTGCGGGTGCGCGACAATGGCGTCGGCATCCCCGAAGACATCAAGGACAAGCTGTTCCAGCCGTTCTTCACAACGAAGCCGACCGGCGAAGGCACCGGGCTCGGGCTGTCGATCAGCTACGAGATCGTCACCAAGCAGCACGGCGGGAGAATTGAGGTCGCCAGCGAAGTTGGAGCGTTTACGGAATTCGTCGTAAGCCTGCCGCGTCGCTTCACGCTCAGAGGGTCGGCTGATTATTCGACAGCGGGCACAAAGCAATGACTGTAAGCATCTTGATTGTCGACGACGAACCCGACGTCGCCATCTTGTTTCGTCAACAATTTCGGCGCGAGGCGCGGGAGGGCGCCTATGTCCTGCGTTTTGCTCTCTCGGCTGCCGAAGCGCTCGAGACTCTCGCCACCGACATCGAGCCGCAATTGATCGTTATTCTGTCGGACATCAACATGCCGGGAATGGACGGGCTGGCTCTCCTTCGGGAGATCAGGATGCGTCGGCCCGACCTGCCAGTGATGATGCTGACCGCCTACGGCGACGAGGAACGGCGGCGCCGCGCCGCCGAATACGGAGCCGCCGAGTTCCTCACCAAACCGGTCGACTTCGAGTTCTTGAAAGAGCGGCTGCGGCGGCTGCACGCGCAATTGACCTGACGGTGTCGCATTGATGGGCTCAACCAAAATCCTTGCCGTCGACGACGAACCCGATTTCGAGGTTCTGATCAGGCAGCGTTTTCGCCGCCAGATCCGTGAGGAGGAATTCGCATTCCGCTTCGCCCATCACGGCGAGGAGGCGTTGTCCGCGCTCGACGCCGAACCGGATATCGACCTCATGCTGCTCGACATCAACATGCCGGTGATGGATGGGCTGACGCTCCTCAGCGAATTGGGCGAGCGGCAGTCCGCGGTGCGCGCGATCATCGTCTCGGCTTATGGCGACATGGCCAATCTGCGCACGGCGATGAACCGCGGCGCATTTGATTTCGTCACCAAACCGGTGGATCTGGGCGATCTCGAGATCACTGTGCGCAAGGCGCTGGCCAACATCGCCAAGCTGCGCGAGATGGATCGGTTGCGCCAGGCGGCCGAGCGTGCGCGCAACAATCTGGCTCGTTATTTTTCGCCGAACATCGTCGAGTTGTTGGCTGCACAGGATGAGCCGCTCGGGGCAGTCCGCCGGGAGACGATCGCCGTGCTGTTTGCTGATATTGTCGGCTTCACGCAAATGGCGGAGACGATGCCCCCGGAGGCGGTGATGGCGATGTTGCGCGAATTCCACGCCCGGATGACCGCGCAAATCTTCGCCTGTGGCGGCACCGTCGACAAATACATTGGCGATGCGATCGTAGCCGTATTCGGCGTTCCGAGCGCGAGCTCCAAGGACGCGGCCAATGCGCTGACCTGCGCCAGAAAGATGCTCGATGCGCTCGAGAGTTGGAATGACGAGCGCGAGCGCGCGGCGGAGGGCCGGCTCGCGATGGGCATCGGCGTTAACTACGGGCCGGCTGTTGTCGGCGATGTCGGCAGCGAGTACAGCATGTCGTTCACGGTGATCGGCGATACCGTCAACACCGCCGAACGACTGCAAACATTGACCCGAACCCTCGGGACGCCGCTGGTCGTCGGCGACGCGCTTGTCACGGCGGTCAAAGCCTGGTCTCCCGACATCGCCTCCGAAGTTATGGAACACATGGAGGATCAGGGCGAGCATGACTTGCGAGGTCGAACCGGCCCCGTATGTATTTGGACGCGTAAGCTAAACGGATCGAAAAGCGGTTCGCCTCACCCATGATCGGAACGGCGGTCGCTACATTTCCAGGTGGGATCGAACTGACGAGTGCGGCGTCGTCGGACCTGTCTGCTATCGACGCCTCGTGATTCAGCGCGCTTGTGCGCCCGCTCCCCCTTGCGCCTGGCGCCGCAATGACGGCTTCACGTCGATTTGCGACGCTGAGTTGTTTGCGACGAAGACCCGCTTAGGGTCGAACGGGTCGAATTGATTGATTTTTGGTACTAGGATGACCGAGACAGGAGCAGGACGCTTTTGAACGACCCGCCGATCAGCCGATTTCCGCCGCCCGAACTTGCCGAGCTGCCGCAGGACATTCGCGAGCGGATCGCCGCGGTGCAGCAGAAGTCGGGCTTCGTTCCCAACGTCTTTCTGGCGCTGGCGCGCCGGCCGGAGGAGTTTCGCGCCTTCTTCGCCTATCATGACGCGCTGATGGAGAAGCCCGGCGGCTTGAGCAAGGCCGAGCGCGAGATGATCGTGGTCGCGACCTCGGGCGTCAACCAATGCCAATATTGCGTCGTCGCCCATGGCGCGATCCTGCGCATCCGGGCGAAGAATCCGCTGATCGCCGACCAGGTCGCGATCAATCATCGCAAGGCCGACCTCGAGCCGCGGCGGAAGGCGATGCTCGATTTCGCCCTCAAGGTCGCCGAGCGCTCGCATGCGATCGACGACAAGGATTATGCGGAGCTCGAGAGCCACGGGTTCTCGGACGACGACGCCTGGGACATCGCCGCGATCGCCGCCATGTTCGCGATGTCCAACCGGCTCGCCAACGCCTTCTCGATCCGGCCGAACGATGAATTCTATGTGATGGGGCGAGAGAGTCGGGGCTGAGGCAGGAACCGGAAAGGGCGTGGGCCGGTTTTCTCAGCGGGTTCATTGTCACTGAAGGTGGGATGAATGCGACTCGCATTTCTCGTTGTTGCTGGACTTGTCGGCGCCGGAACAGCGTTTGCCGACGAGGCGGTCCGAACCGGCGCGGCCGCGTTCGGCGACTGGCGCTCGGATGCGCCGGGCGTGCGCCACTTGATCACGCCAGCCGACCTGCCGGCGCCTTTTGCGACGCGCTCGACAGCGAACATGTCGCAGCGCGCCGCGCGCACCGACGCAGAAATCCCAAAGGCGCCGCCGGGCTTCACGGTCGATTTGTTCGCCAGCGGGCTCAACATGCCCCGGGTCATTCGCATCGCCCCGAACGGCGACATTTTCGTTGCGGAGACCGGAGCGGGGCGCGTGCGCGTCTTTCGCCCCGGCGGAGCTGGCGCCGGTCCGGCTCAAGGCGAGGTCTTCGCCGAAGGCTTGCAGCGACCGTACGGGATTGCCTTCTACCCTTCGGGGCAGGAGCCGCGCTTCGTCTATGTCGCGACGCCGGACGCCGTGGTGCGCTTTCCCTATCGCAGCGGAGAGATGAAGGCCTCCGGCCCCGCCGAGAAGATTGCGAGCCTGCCGAGCGGCGGGGGACACTGGACGCGCGACCTCGCTTTCTCACCCGATGACAAGACGCTGTTCGTTTCGGTCGGCTCCGGCAGCAACGTTGCAGAAGGCGCGGCGCGCCAGGACGAGACCGACATCGCCGAGGCGCCGCTCGGCGCCTCTCTCGGCGACGAGCAGCGCCGCGCCGACGTCCTCGCCTTCGATCCTGAGGGCAAGAACGAGCGCGTCTACGCGACAGGCATTCGCAATTGTTCGGGCCTTGCGGTCGAGCCAGGAACCGGCGCGCTCTGGTGCGCCGTCAACGAGCGCGATGGACTCGGCGACGACCTGCCGCCTGACTATGTAACGCACGTGGCGCCGGACGCCTTCTATGGCTGGCCCTGGTACTATCTCGGCGAGCATCAGGATCCGCGCCACAAAGGCGAGCGCGCCGACCTTGCGAACCGCATCACGACGCCTGACGTTCTCATTCAGGCGCATTCGGCGCCGCTCGGCATCGCCTTCTATGCGGCGAATCAGTTTCCCTCCGAATATACCGGCGACGCCTTCGTCACTCTGCACGGCTCGTGGAATCGCGCGAAGCGCACCGGCTACAAAGTCGTGCGCCTCCTGATGAAGGACGGTAAGCCTACGGGCGTGTATGAGGACTTCCTTGTCGGCTTCGTTGCCGACGACCAGAGCGTGTGGGGCCGCCCGGTCGGGGTCGCGGTGACGCACGACGGTTCGCTTCTCGTCAGCGATGACGGCAGCGGTTCGGTCTGGCGGGTGTCGTACCGGGGGAAGTGAGGCTTTTCTCACCCCGAAAGCGCAACCTCGATGCTTAGCCCGATCGATAGGAGCCGGTCGTCATTGCCTTCCGGCGCAAGGAACTGGACGCCGGTCGGCAGGCCTGCCGCGTCCTCTCCGGATGGCAGGGCGAGGCCGCACATCCGGAACAGATTGCCGAGAAACGTATAGTGGATGGCGCGCAGGTTGGTGGCGCGGAACAGTTCATCGTCGCGTTCGAGCGCATCAATCGGCGGGGCGGTCATAGGAGTAGCGGGCAACACCAACAGCGCTCCTTTCAGCTCGTCGCCCAAGGCGGCGATAAGGTCCTCGCGGCCACGCTGCAACTTGATCACGTCGTCTCCGCTGACCCGGCCTCCCATGGCTCGCCTCACCACGCGGCGATCCATGCGCTGCGCGTCAGCGGACTCAAGGACCGCGCGATGTTCGGCATAGGCTTCGATCGCGACCAGCGAGCCGTGTTGCGCGGTGAGGGCGCGCATGGCGCCGATCAAGGGCGCCGGCCTCGACATGACCTTGGCGCCGGCCGCCGCGAGCCGTTTCATGGCGGCTTCGAGATTGGCCGCGACCGCAGCGTCGAGATCGTCGATTCCAGTCTTGTCGGGCACGACGAATTCGACGCCGTTGAGATCGAGGGGGCGGACAGGAGCGCCCGACTGGCCGCGCAAGGCCATGTCGATCAGCACGCAATCTTCGACAGTGCGCGCCAGCGGACCGATCGTATCGAGGGTGCGGGAGAGCGGAAATACGCCGCGCTTGTCGATCCGCCCCTCGCTCGTCTTGAACCCGACGATTCCGCAGAAGCTCGCTGGCGCCCGGATCGAGCCGCCGGTGTCGCTGCCGATCGCGCAAGGCGCAAGGCCGGCCGCAACCGCAACCGCTGAGCCCGAAGACGAACCGCCAGCAATCCGAGGCGTTGCGGCATCGCGGGGATTTCTCGGCGTTCCGAAATGCGGATTGAGCCCAAGAGCCGAGAATGCGAATTCCGAGAGATTGGTTTTCCCCAGGGCTGCGAGACCGGCCGCGGACAGGTTTGCGACGATCGGCGCGTCATTCTGCTTCAGCGCCGAGTCGACGAAGAGCGCCGACCCGGCGGTGGTGCGCTCGCCCGCCATGTCGACGAGATCCTTCCACGCGACGGGCACGCCATCGAGCGGTCCCGCCGGGCGTCCCTCCCGGTGACGCTTCCGGCTTGCCGCCGCTTCCTTGAGCGCCCGCTCGCGGGTGACAAGAATGAACGACGGGTTTGCGCGATCGCGCTCGATGCGGTCGAGGAAGAATTCGGCGACCTCGACCGGGTCGAGGGCGCCTTTGGCGATCAGCCGTCCGATCGCCGCGGCGGAGCGCTTTTCAAGGTTCTCGAC